>JBKJOC010000373.1:0-2607 GCA_046595725.1 Candidatus Eiseniibacteriota bacterium | reverse complement strand
CCCCACCGCGTTCGTCGCGCCCGGGGCGAGCGTCGTCGGCCGCGTGCGCATGGCGGCGCGGTCCTCGGTCTGGTACTCGGCCGTCATCCGCGGCGACATGGACCGGGTCGAGATGGGCGAGGACTCGAACCTGCAGGACGGCGCGGTGATCCATGTCGACGAGGGGCATCCCACGATCGTCGGCCGGCGCACGACGATCGGGCACCGTGCCATCGTCCATGCCGCGACGGTCGAGGACGGCTGCCTCATCGGAATGGGCTCGATCATCCTGACCGGCGCGGTCATCGGGGCCGGATCGCTCGTCGCCGCGGGCGCGCTGGTGCGCGAGGGACAGGTGATTCCCCCGGGATCGCTCGTCGTGGGAGCTCCGGCGCGCGTGCTCGGGCCGGTCAAGCCCGAGCACACCAGGGCGATCACCTCGGGCGTCGATCACTATGTCGCGCTCGCCGGTGCCCATCGCGCGCGCGGGTACGCCGCCGCGTTCCCGGCCGGCATGCAAGGCTTGGTCCAGCGCCCGCTGCGGCGCGAGGGCGAGGTTCATTGGCAGGCGCTGCTGTCGCTGCTCGAGCTGACGCCGGCGCGGCTGGCGCAGACGATCGAGGCGCTGCCCGACCGCGCGCGCCTGGCCGCACGCGCCCAGTCCGGCGGCTGGAGCGCGCTCGAGGTGCTCTGCCACATGCGGGACGTCGAGACCGAGATCTACGCGCCGCGCCTTTCGCAACTCACCGGGCCGGTTCATGGCGTCGCCGTCGTCCTCAAAGGGGCGGGCGACATGGATGCGCGCAACGCGGCGTGGGCGACCGAGCGCGGCTACCAGGCGGCCGATCCCTCTGCCGCCCTCGCCGCCTTCGCGCGCGCGCGGGGCGAGAATCTCGCGCGGCTCGAGACTCTGGGACCGCTGGACTGGTCGCGTGGCGCGATTCATCCCTCGCGCGGCGCGATCACGCTCTACGAGCAGGTCGAGCGCTTCGCCGAGCACGACCTCGCGCACCAGCGGCAGATCGATCGCGCGCTCGGCGCCGCGCCGGGAACGGGCTGATGGCAGACCAGCTCGGGGGCGCACGCGAGCCCGATCGCGTGCTCGTCGCCGGCGCCACCGGCTACCTCGGTCGACGCCTGATACCGCGGCTGCTCGCGGCCGGCCGGTCGGTCAAGGCGCTCGTGCGCGGCGGGCGGGCGCGCGCGGACTCCGCCCCGCATCTCGCGCAGGTCGAGATCGTCGACGGCGAGCTCTCGGACGCCGGATCGCTCGCGCGCGCGGCGGTCGGCATCGGGACCGTCATTCACCTGGTCGGCATCATCAGGGAGCAGGGCAAGTCGACGTTCGAGGCCGTGCACGTCGAAGGCACGCGCGCGTTGGTCGCCGCCGCGCGAGCCGCGGGAGTGCGGCGCTTCCTCTATGTCAGCGCGCTCGGCACGCGGCCCGATGCGCCGACCGCCTACTGGCGCTCGAAGGCCGCGGCCGAGGAGATCGTGCGGGGAAGCGGCCTCGAGTGGATGGTGCTGAGGCCCGCGCTCGTGTTCGCCCGCGACGGCGAGTTCTTCCAGGCGTTGCACCAGCTCACCCTGCTGCCGATCGTTCCCGTACTGGGACCGGGGACGAGCTTGATGGCTCCCATCCGCGCCGACGACCTGGCCGACATCGAGGCCGCCGCGCTTGACAGTCATGGTGCCTGGAACAGCGTCCACGAGGTGAGCGGCCCCGAAGCCCTGACGTTCAACGAACTCCTGCGCCGCGCCGCGCGGGCACGGGGCCATGGCGCTCTGCTCGTGCACGTGCCGCTGGCGCTCGCGCGGCCGCTGGTCGCCCTCATCGCGAAGGTGCTGCCCGCGCCGCCGATCACGCCCGACCAGCTTGCGATGCTGTCCGAGGATTCGGTCGCCGACCCCGCGCTCGTGCTCGAGGCGTTCGGCATCCGCGTGCGCTCGATTGATCCCATCTTCTCGGGCGCGGACGACGCGGCGTGAGGCGTCCGCTCGCCCGCGGGGCGGTCGTGCGCGCGCACCAGGCATCGGCGCGCGCGGGCGGCCTGCTGCTGAAGGCCGCGGTTGTGACCGCGAGCGATACGCGGACAAGGCTCGACGACGCGAGCGGCGAGGTGCTCGCCACCGGGCTCGCCGGCGCCGGCATCGAGGTGGTCGACCGCCGGATCGCGCGCGACGAGGTCGCCGCACTGGTCCATGCCATTCGTGCGGGGATCGATCAGGGCGCCGACCTCGTCCTCGTCACGGGCGGCACCGGGGTCGCCCCGCGCGACGTCACGCCCGAAGCCCTGGCCGCGCTCGGCGCGAAGGCGTTACCCGGCTTCGGCGAGCTCTTCCGCGCATTGTCCTTTGCCGAGATCGGGCCGTCGGCGATGCTGTCGCGCGCCGCTGCCGGGATCGTCGGCCGCGCCCTGATCTTTGCATTGCCGGGCTCGCCCGGGGCCTGCCGCCTTGCGCTGACGCGACTGATCCTTCCCGAATTGCCGCACCTGGTCGCCCAACTCAGGCGTCCCTCTCCCGAACCCCCGCGAGGATCGTCCCGATGATCAAGTCCGACCGCTGGATCGAACGCATGTGCCGCGAGAAGAAGATGATCGACCCGTTCGAGCCGCGGCAGGTGCG
>JBKJOC010000336.1:0-4202 GCA_046595725.1 Candidatus Eiseniibacteriota bacterium | reverse complement strand
CGCGAAGGCAGCTTCAAGCCGGGCGGCGCTCCCAAGCGCACGGGCACGTTCGCGCGCAGCACCGGTCCGCGCACGGGCGCGGGTCGCGATGCCGGTGCCACGCGCACCGAGCGTCCGCCGCGCGAAGGCGGCATCAAGCGCGAGTTCAAGCCGGGCGCCGGCTACCGCAACACCGGGCCCAAGGTTCCGCGCGATGCGCGTGGTCCGCGCACGCGACCGACCGAGGCGACGGGCAAGCGCCACGCGCGTCCGACGCGCTTCGACGCGGCGACCGGGCGCCCGATCGGCTACGGACAGCAGGGCGATTCGCGCCAGGCCCCGATCAAGATCAGGGAGCGCAGCGTCGGCTCGGCGCCGGCCGCGACCGCGCCCCGGCGCGGTCCCAACGTGCGCGACCTCGCCCTCCAGGTGCTGTTCCAGGTGCAGGTCAAGCGCGCCTTCGCCGAGCGCGTGATCGACGATCTGGCCGAACAGTTCCGGCTCGACCAGCGCGATCGCGGATTCCTGAACGAGCTGGTCAAGGGCACGCTGCGCCGTCGTGGCACGCTCGACTGGCACTTGAACCGGCTGCTGCACGTCGGGCTCTCGAGCCTCCCGCTCTGGATCCAGAATGGGCTGCGCCTCGGCGCCTACCAGATGATCTACCTCGACCGGATCCCGCCGCGCGCGGCCGTCGACGAAGCGGTCAAGCTCGCGCTCAAGTACGGGCATCCGGGCACGGCCGGCCTCTCGAACAGCGTGCTGCGCAAGCTCGCTGACGCGGTCGGGACCCGCGAGCTGCCGGAGCCGCAGCCCTATCGCGAGGACGGCACCCCCGACATCGAGGCGCTGACCGCCCTGACATCGCATCCGCGCTGGCTGGTGGAACGCTGGCTCGAGCGCTACGGCGTCGACGAGCTGCTCGCGCTGTGCGAGGCCAACAACCGCACCGCCGCGCTCGGCCTGCGCGCCAACCGCTTGAGGCTCGACCAGAAGGAATTGATCAAGCGGCTCGAGGGCGCGTCGCTTCATGCCGAGCCCGGCCGCTGGTCCGACATGGCGGTCACGATCGAGTCGGACGCGGACTTCAGCAACTTCCCGTCCTACGCGCGCGGGGACTGCACGGTGCAGGATGAGAGCGAGACCATGGTCGGCATGCTCCTGGGCGCGCATTCGGGCGAGCGCGTGCTCGACTTGTGCGCGGCGCCGGGCGGCAAGTCGACGCACATGGCCGAACTGATGGGCGACATCGGCGAGATCGTGGCGGTCGAGAAGATGCCGCCGCGCGCGCGCTCGATGCAGCGCCAGGTCGAGCGGCTGGGACTCAAGTCGATCACGATCGAGACCGCGGACGGCGTGGAGGCGAACCTGCTCGAGCTCGGCAAGGGCGGGCTCTACGACCGCGCGATCGTCGACGCGCCGTGCTCGAGCCTGGGCGTGCTGGCGCGGCGCGCCGATGCGCGCTGGCGCAAGGAAGCCGAGGGCTTCGCCGAGCTGACCGAGCTCCAGGGCAGGCTCCTGCGGGCCGCTGCGCGCGTGGTGCGCCCGGGCGGCGTGCTGGTCTACAGTGTGTGCTCGTTCGAGCCCGAGGAGACCGACGCGGTGCTGGCGTCGTTCCTCGCCGGCAATTCCGAGTGGACGAAGGAGGACGCGGCGCAGTACGTGCCCGCGCCGCTGGTCGAGGAGGGCGGTTCGATGCGCATCCTGCCGCACCGGCATGGCACCGACGGCGCCTACGCGGCGCGCCTTGTGAGGAACGCGGAGTGATCAACCGCGCGCTGAAGTCCCTGGGCGCGCTGTTCGGCACGGTCGTGATCGGCGGCATCGCGTTCGTCACCGGCCTCGTCCTGTTCGACGAGGTGGTGATGCCGAACTTCGTGCGCCAGGGTGGCGACGTCTCCGTGCCCGACCTGTCGAACCTGAACAAGGACCAGTCCGAGTTGCTGCTCGCGCGCTCGGGACTCAAGCTCTCGGTCTCCTCCGAGCGGTTCGATCCTGCGATCCCGCGCGGCTTCGTAATCACGCAGGAGCCCGAGCCCGGGCGCCACGTCAAGTCCGGGCGGCGCGTGGCGGTCGCGTTGAGCATGGGTGAGGAGTTCGCGAACATTCCCGAGCTGTTCGGCGAGTCGATCCGCAGCGCGCGGCTCCTGATCGGCCGCGCGGGCCTGCGGATCGGGGCCACCGGACGGGTCGTGACCTCCGAGGTCGGTCCCGGCCTGGTGGTCGCGACCGAGCCGCCGCTGGGCGCGGTGGTCGCGCGCGGCACCGCGGTCAACCTGCTGGTGTGCCTGCCCTCCGAGCCCGAGGCCTACGTCATGCCCGATCTCGTCGGCAAGGACTCGCAGGCCGCGCAGCGCGACCTCGAGGTGTTGGGCTTTCGCGTCGAGGCCACCGGCCCCGGCTCGAACTTCGCGCGCATCGAGACCCAGAATCCCGCGCCGGGCGCGCGCGTGCTTCGCGGGCAGACGATCGCGCTGGGCGTTGCCGGGCGGCTCATCCAGTAGGGGGTTCGCGCGATGATCGTCTCTCCCTCGATCCTTTCCGCCGACTGGGCCGACCTCGGTGCCGCCGTGCGCGTTGCCGAGTCCGGCGCCGACTGGCTCCACTGCGATGTCATGGACGGGCACTTCGTGCCGAACCTCACGTTCGGGCCCGCAATGATCGCCGCGCTCCGCCGCCTGACCCGCCTGCCGCTCGACGTCCATCTCATGATCGACCAGCCGCTTCGGTTCGTGCCCGCGTTCGTCGAGGCCGGCGCCTCGATGCTGACGGTCCACCTCGAGGCTCCGGGAGTGGCCGGGCCCGGATGGCCGCCGCCCGTGAGCTCCAAAGGTGACGGCGGCGCGGCGGAGGAGACCCTGACGCCCTGCGAGGCCTCCGAACACTCGATCGACCTGGCGATGCTCCGCCGCTGCCTGGCTTCGATCCGCGCCAAGGGCGCGAAGGCCGGGCTCGCACTCCGTCCCGACAGCACGCTCGAAGAGGTCGAACCCGTCCTGGGCGACCTCGACCTCCTGCTCGTCATGACCGTCTACCCGGGATTCAGCGGGCAGCCGTTCCTCGAGGGCCCGCTCGAGACCATCGCGCGCGCCGCGGAGTACAAGCGCGCGCAGGGCGCGAAGTTCACGATCGAAGTCGACGGCGGCATTGCGGTCGCGGACACGGGTCCGCGCGCGGCGCGCGCCGGTGCCGAGGCGCTGGTCGCGGGCCACGGCATCTACCGCCAGCCCGATCCCGGGGCAGCGATCCGCGCGCTCAAGGCGCTGGTCGCGGGGGCGGCATGAGCGACACCACCTCGCGCGTGGGCCTCAGGCCGCCGACGCGGCCGGCATGGCACGGGGCACCCGACGTGCTGCGCCTCATGTGGACGCAGCCGCGCGCGAGCGTGCGCTGGTTGATCGATCACGGCGGGATCCGGCTGTCGATCTTGCTCGTCTGCGGCGCGGCGGCGTCGACCGTGGTGGCGGAGGGCTCGCTGCTCGAGCGCACCGCCACGTTCGGGCGCTTTACCGGCGTGATCGAGCTGGCGATGGGAATGATCGTCGGGCTCCTCGTGTGGGCCATGGCGGCGTTCGCGCTCACCGGAATCGGGCGCGTCCTCTCCGGGGTTGGCACGTGGCAGGAACTGCTGATCGCGCTCGCCTGGGGCCAGGCCCCGGCCGCGGCCGGGCTGCCGTTCGCGCTGCTCAAGACGTGGTCCCACTCGCTTGACAATCCGAGCGGCGAGCTCTACAGCGCGATCATTCTCTTCGTGCTCTACGTCTGGGCGCTCGTGACTACGACGCTCGCGGTGGCCGAGGCGCATCGTTTCTCGTTCGGGCGCGCGATCGTCTGCGCGCTCGCGGCGTTCGGCCTCTACATCGCGCTGGGCGCGACGCTCCACGCCGTGTACGGCCTCAACGTCGGGGTGTGAACCGCACCCAGGCGCTCGCCGCCCTCGAGTCGCGCGTCATCGCATGTCGCCTGTGCCCGCGCCTCGTGGCCTGGCGCGAGGCCGTCGCGCTCACGAAACGGCGCGCGTTCCGGGATGAGACCTACTGGGGCCGCCCGATCCCCGCGTTCGGCGGCGCCGACGCGCGGCTGGTCGTCGTCGGACTCGCGCCCGCGGCCCACGGCGGCAATCGCACGGGCCGCATGTTCACCGGGGATCGCTCGGGGGACTGGCTGTACGAGGCGCTCCACGCGCACGGATTCGCGAATCAGCCGACGTCGGTCGCGCGCGG
>JBKJOC010000202.1:0-4121 GCA_046595725.1 Candidatus Eiseniibacteriota bacterium | reverse complement strand
GGCGTCATGTACGAGAAGCGGTCGATCCCGAACGACTCCGAGAACCAGGTCAAGAGCAGCGCCGGAAGTTCCACTTCCGAGTGCTCCTGGGCCATGACGTCGCAGACGCCGCGGATGAACCCGACGGTGCCCTGCAACTCCCCGAGCTGGTTCGTCGCCTGGGTCAGCTCGGTGTAGGCGTCCGAGAGGAACTCGGTCGCGACCGACGACTGCTCCTCCAGGGCGAACAGCGCGTTTTTCACGCGCTCGAGCTCGGTCCGGTACTGGTCGCCGCCCTGGTCCATGGTGCCCAGGTTCTCGACCAGCTCGGCGATCATGCGGGCCTGCTCCTCGTTCGCGTTCTGGAGCGCCACCCGCTCGTCGGCGAGGCGGACCATCTTGTCCTGGAACTGGGTTGCGACCTTGGACTCGACGGTCTTGACCTGCTCTTCCAGCTTGCCCTTTTCCGTGCGGTAGAGGTGCTGGGCCAGGGCGAGCGAGGCGACCGACTTGACCGGCAGCAATTCACCCACCGTCTTGGACGGGAAGGCATTTTTCTTGGCGGAACAGATCGTGAGCAGCGCGATCACGTCCTCGGAATCGGCCATCGGCAGGCAAAGGCAGGATTCCCAGGCATTGAGCGCCGTGATCGGGGTCAGGAGCGAGGTTTCGCCCTTGTCCGCCCGGTAGAACGGCGAGTTCTGGAAGATCATGCTCAGCACCATCCGCTTGTTGAAGTCGGCGAAATAGGCGCTGTGGTGAAAGAACTTGCGCACGAGCTTGGCGGGAAGCTGGTCGACCGGCAAATCCAGGTCCGCCGACATGAGGCGGTTGCCTTCGAGCGAATAGATCGAGACCAGCCGGTCGCTCGAGCATTCATAGAAGGCGATCGAGGCCTTCCAGTCCCGACGCATCGTCTGCAAGTATCCAAGGAAATTGGAGATAACCGCGGTCGAATCTTTCGACCCGGACAGCTTCTCCGAGATGTCCCGGAGGTCATAGTGCGACATAGGGTCCCTCCTGGTGTCGTCCATGACCGTGCATAGAGCAAGACCCATGCCCCGGTGCGCGGGAGTTCTTGAGGAAGGACGCCCAAGGCTGATAAATTACTCGCAGCCACCCACTTACGGAGGTCCAGTGCCCTTTTGCCCCGAATGCCGCAAGTTCTACGAGGAAGGAGTCGTGCTCTGCCGCGACTGCCGCTCGTCCCTGGTCGAGGAATTGCCCGAAGGCGAGGACGCGCCGTTCGTTCCCCTGCACGACGTGCCCGACGCAGTCACGGCCGCGATGTGGCAGGGCGCGCTCGAGAGCCAGGGCATCCATGTCGTGGTGCGCTCGAACGCGTTGCCCGCCTACGGGCAGGTACTGCAGGACTGGAGCGTGAATGCGTGGGGCGCCCTCATGGTGCCGCGCGCGGAGTTCGATGAGGCGAAGGCGGTGCTCGAGGATTTCCTGGCCACGGCAGCCGAGCGCGCGCCCGAGGCGGACCAGGCGCAGGACGGCGAGGCGCCGGAACTGCCCGAAGGTTCGGACGGCCCGGACGGCCCGGACGGCGACGGGGACTCGGGGGGCTTGGCGTGAGCCTATCGATTCCGCAGCGGTGCTCAAAGTGTACACCCTGTACATTGCGTCCATCGCCGCGCGCGCGAACCTCCCTCACCCGCCCCCGCGAAGCCTGCTAGTCTTCGTCCATGCACCCTCACAAGCCATCGGGCATCCAGGGCGGACAGCGGAACCACAAATTCCTCGACGGCGCGCGCATCGATCCGACGCCGATCGCCGGCGCGATGACCGTCCGCCAGCTCATCGACGGGACGTTCCAGGCCTATAACGCCGCGCGACTGCGCGAGGCGTGCCACCTGTTCACCCACAAGATGCTCGAGCCCGATGTCACCGTCGGCCTGACGATCACCGGCGCGCTCACGCCCGCCGGCCTCGGCATGAGCGCGCTCATCCCGCTCCTTCAGAACGGCTTCGTCGACTGGATCATCTCGACCGGCGCAAACCTCTACCACGACACGCACTACGGCATCGGCCTGACCATGCACCGCGGCAATCCGCAGACCAGCGACGTCGTCCTGCGCGACCACGGCGTGGTGCGGATCTACGACATCTTCTTCGACTACGATGTCCTGCTCTCGACCGACGCGTTCTTCCGCGAGGTGATTACGGCGCCGGAGTTCCAGGCGACGATGTCGACCGCGGAGTTCCACTACAAGGTGGGCAAGTACGTGCACGCGCGCGAGGAAGTGCTCGGGCAGGGGCGCAAGTCGCTGCTCGCCGCGGCCTACGAGTGCGGCGTGCCGATCTACACCTCCTCGCCGGGCGACAGCTCGATCGGGATGAACGTCGCGGCCAAGGCGCTCGACGGCAACCTGCTCGCCTTCGACGTCTCGCGCGACGTCAACGAGACGGCGGCGCTCGTGCTGGCGGCGAAGCGTGGCGGCGGCAAGAGCGGCATCTTCATCCTGGGCGGGGGCTCACCCAAGAACTTCGCGCTTCAAACCGAGCCGCAAATCCAGGAAGTTCTCGGCATCGAAGAGAAGGGTCACGATTACTTCATGCAGTTCACCGACGCCCGGCCCGACACGGGCGGGCTCTCGGGCGCGACCGCGTCCGAGGCGGTGTCGTGGGGCAAGGTCGATCCCGACAAGCTGCCGGACGCGCTGGCCTGCTACCTCGACGCGACGGTGGCGCTGCCGCTGCTCACCGCGTACGCGATCGAAGCGCATGCGCCGCGGCCCCTCAAGCGGCTCTACGATCGGCGCGATGCGGTCATGGCCGCTCTGATCGACGAGTATCGCAAGAGCGGGCGGGCTGCAACCCCCGCCTGATTCAGCGCCTCGTGTCACGGAGTCCGGGCAACGTCCTACCTTCTCCCACGGAGCTCTTTTCATGCACAAGGTCCTCATCCTCGGTTCGGGCGCCGCCGGCCTGACGGCCGCGATCTACGCCGCCCGCGCGAACCTGCACCCGGCGCTGATCCACGGCATCCAGCGCGGCGGGCAGCTCACGATCACGACCGAGGTCGAGAACTACCCGGGCTTCCACCACGGCATCATGGGGCCCGCGCTGATGGAGGAGATGGAACTGCAGGCCCGTCGCTTCGGCACCGCCTTCGTCGATGGCACGGTCACGAAGGTCGACCTGTCGAAATCCCCCTTCAAGGTGTGGGTCGACGACGAGACGATGGAAGAATGCGAGTCGCTCATCATCGCCACCGGCGCCTCGGCCAAGCTGCTGGGCCTGCCCTCCGAGAGCGCGTACATGGGCTTCGGCGTATCCGCGTGCGCGACCTGCGACGGCTTCTTCTTCAAGGAGCAGGAGATCCTGGTCGTGGGCGGCGGCGACACCGCGATGGAAGAGGCGACCTACCTCACGAAGTTCGCGAGCAAGGTCACGGTCGTCCATCGCCGCGACGAGTTCCGCGCCTCCAAGATCATGCTCGAACGCGCGCAGCGAAACCCGCGCATCGAGTGGATCACCAACACCGAGGTCCTGGAGATCCACGGCGAGGGCGACGGCCTCGGTCGCAAGGTCACCGGCGCGACGCTGCGCGACACGCGCACCGGCGCGACCCGGCTCATGCCCGCTTCCGGCGTCTTCATGGCGATCGGGCACCAGCCGAACTCGCAGCCGTTCGCCGCCTGGCTCGAGACCGACGAGACCGGCTACATCAAGACCCACGATGGTACAAAGACGAGCATCGAAGGCGTGTTCGCCGCCGGGGACGTGCAGGACAAGATCTACCGCCAGGCGATTACCGCCGCCGGCTCGGGCTGCATGGCCGCGATCGACGCCGAGCGCTGGCTCGAGCACAAGCAGCACGCGGAGGCGGTGCATGGCGGAGCGTGAGACGCTCGAAGTCGATGTCCTGTTCGTCGGCGCCGGCCCCGCCACCCTCGCCGGCGCCTATCACCTCGGAGACCTGATCGCCCGCCACAACGAGGCTGTCGCCGCCGGCACGCATCCCGGCCCCGCGCTCGGCGAGATCCAGCTCGCGGTGATCGAGAAGGCCGCCGAGCTGGGCGACCACGCGCTCTCGGGAGCCGTCCTCGACCCGATCGCGCTCAAGGAGCTCATGCCCGACTTCGAGGCGCAGGGCTTCCCGATCGAGAGCGCGGTCACGGGCGAGGACGTCT
>JBKJOC010000196.1:0-8805 GCA_046595725.1 Candidatus Eiseniibacteriota bacterium | reverse complement strand
GCGAGCGTGAAGTTCGCCACCGCCTGGCCGCCCGGGGTGTAACGCAGCTCCGGCTTCTTGCCGAGGTTGCCGATCAGAATGACCTTGTTGACGCTCATGAAACGGGACTCCTTCTGGGCCGGAGGCGGTTGCCGGTTCGGGCGGACGCCGCGGTGGCGTCGGCCCCAACCCGTGCGGCGAATTGTACGGCCCCGAAGGGACCGAAGCAAGACGCCGGGGCGCCCGGGCAGACCGGCCGGCAATTGACAGGAGCGGGCCCAAACCCTTATGTTACGGCGACTTTCGCGGATACAAGCGCCGGGGCGTGGCGCAGCCCGGTAGCGCACCTGCTTTGGGAGCAGGATGTCGGAGGTTCGAATCCTCTCGCCCCGACTTTTTGGCCTGACCGCCGACCCGTTGGTGCAGGACGCGCCTGTAGCTCAGTTGGAGAGAGCAACGGATTTCTAATCCGTGGGTCGGGGGTTCGATTCCCTCCAGGCGCATTCCGCTCCCCGCGGGTGCGCAGCTTCGATGTGGTGGGTGTAGCTCAGTTGGCAGAGCACCGGGTTGTGGTCCCGGGTGTCGCGGGTTCGAGCCCCGTCTCCCACCCCATTTTCAATCCTCTCAGATCAGAGACCTTCGCCTTCCGGGGCCGCCTGCGCGCGGCCTCGGTGGAGCCACGTCACGACGCCCAGGTAGAACACCGCCAGCGGGAGTCCGAACGCGAACCACGTAAGCGCCACCTTGAGCCCGTGGGCATCGTTCGCCGCCTGGTAGGCCGTGATCGACAGCTCGCTGCCCCCGCGCGCGCGCAGTAATACGGGAAACAGCGCGGCCGCCGTGGCCGCGAGGATCCCGAGCAGGAACGCCGCCGAGGCCGCGAAGGCGGCGCGATCATTCCCCTTCGCGCGGGCGAGGAATCCGGCGACGAGCCCTCCCACCGCCAGCGCCGTCAGGGCCCACGCCAGCGGGCGCGCGGCGAGCGCGGCGAACAGGTCCCGGTTGATCGCCCCGGTCACCAGCGTGATCAAGGGCCACAGGAGCGCGGTGACGAGGAGCATGCGGCGGTGCACATCGCGGCTGCGCGCGGCCACCGCGCCGTCGGTCTTCCACGAAAGGAACGCCGCGCCGTGGGTCGCGAGCGCGGCCACGGCGAAGACTCCCGCCAGCACCGTGTACCCGTCGAGCATTCCCACCGGGTCGGTGGGCGTGAACGACGTGAACAACGACAGCGAGAACCAGCCGTCTCCGCCCAGCGGCAGGCCACGCACCAGGTTGCCGAACGCCACCCCGAAGAACAGTGCCAGCAGCGTGCTCGTGAGCCAGAGCGCCGCATCCCACACCGAGCGCCACAGGGGATCCTGGACGTGGCTGCGAAATTCGATCGAGAGCCCGCGCCCGATCAGGCACCAGAGCACGAGGAAGATCGCGAGATAGAATCCCGAGATGCCCGCCGCCAGCGCCCCGGGGAACGCGACGAAAAGCGCGCCGCCACCGGCCAGGAGCCAGACCTCGTTGCCGTCCCAGTAGGGGCCGATCGCGGCCAGGACCTGGCGCTTCTCGGTGTCCGTCTTCGCCACCAGCGGCGAGAGCATGCCGGCGCCGAAGTCGAAGCCGTCGAGCACGATGTAGACCGCGAACACGACCGCGACCAGCGCGTACCAAAGCTCAACCACGGGCGTCTCCGCGCGCCGGCTCGGGCGGGCGTGACGGATGGTCCGCGCCGGCCGGCCCGTGCGCGATCTCGCGGCCGATGAGGAACAGGAACAGGACGCCCAACACGAAATAGATGCCGGTGAAGCCGATCAGCGTGAACAAAGTGGTGCCGCCGTGCACCAGGTGACTCGAGCCGTCCTTCGTGCGCATGAGGCCATAGATCAGCCACGGTTGCCGTCCGAGCTCGGCCGTCATCCAGCCGGCGGTGGTCGCGATGTAGGGCATGGGGAAGGAGAGCAGGAGCGCCCACAGCACGGCGCGCGTACGGTCGAGCACGCCGCGCAGGACGAGGAACGCGGCGAGGGCGGTGAGCAGGATCATGATCGTGCCGAGCCCGGCCATGACGTGGAACGCGTAGTAGAGCAGTTCGATGTTGTCGGGCCAGTCGCTCTCGGGGAACGCGTCGAGCCCCGGCACGTTGGCGTGGAACGTCCCGAACGCGAGGAAGCTCAGGAGCCCGGGCAGGAGGATCGGGTTGTCGAGCTTCCTCGAGGCGACGTCCGGCTGCCCGATCATGTGGATTCCTGCGTTGGGTCCGCTCTCGAAGCGGCCTTCCATCGCGGCCAGCGCAACCGGTTGGTGCTTCGCCACCAGTTTGGCCTGGTGGTCGCCGGTCGGGAAGGCCACCAGCACGCTGGAGGCGAAGCCCGCCAGCACGCTCACCTTGAGGAAGCGCCGCGCCTGGTCGAGGTGAACATGCTTGAGCGCATAGTAGGCACCGACGGCCGCGACGACAAACGAGGCGGTGACGACCGTCGCCACCATCGTGTGCGCGTACTGGGCGAGCGCCCACGGGTTCCACAGGAACGCGCCGAAGTCGACCAGCTTGAGCGCTCCGTCCGCCCCCAGCGCGTACCCCACCGGGTGTTGCATGAACGCGTTCGTGGCCACGATGAAGTAACCCGAGAGCCAGCTCCCGACGAACAGCGCGACTGCGACGAGGAAGTGGCGGCGGCGGCCGAGGCGCTTCTCGCCGAAGACCAACAGCGACAGGAAGCTCGACTCGAGAAAAAACGCGAACACTCCCTCCATCGCCAGCGTCTGCCCGATCACCGAGCCGGCGTACTTGGAGAAGCGCGCCCAGTTGGTGCCGAACTGGAATTCCATCGGAATGCCGGTGACCACGCCGACCGCAAAATTGATCCCGAAGATCTTGATCCAGAAGCGCGCCGCATCGTCCCAGCGGGTGTCGCCGGTCCTGAGGCCCAGCGCCTTAAACACCACGATCAAGAGCGCCAGGCCCATCGTCAACTGCGGAAACAGGTAGTGATAGATGATCGTGAACGCGAATTGCAGCCGATGCCAGACCAGGGGGTCTGTGATCATCTCATCCCTGCTGGAGGAGGGCCCGCCGGGCTGCCGCGAGCCCGCGCTTGTGCTTCTCGTCGACCACCGGGTACTTCGGGTTGGCGCGCTCGAGCGCGTGGATCGCGGCCTCCGCGACCACCAGCCGGGTGAACCACTTGTGGTCCGCCGGCACGACGTACCAGGGCGCGAAGTCGGTGCTGGTGTTGCGGATCATGTCCTCGTAGGCGTTCATGTACTGCTTCCAGTGGGCGCGTTCCTTGACGTCGGCCTCGGAGAACTTCCAGTTTTTCTCGGGCTGGTCGAGCCGGGAGAGGAAGCGCTTCTTCTGCTCGGACCTGGAGACGTAGAGGAAGAACTTGCGGACGATGACGCCGTTGCGCGTCAGGTGGCGCTCCCAGTTGCGGATGTCCTGGAAGCGCTGGTCCCAGATCTTCTTGCCGACCAGCTTCTCGGGCAGGTGCTGCGCGGCCAGGTACTCGGGATGGACGCGCACGACCAGCACTTCCTCGTAGTACGAGCGGTTGAAGATTCCGATGTGCCCGGTCTCCGGCAGGCGGCTGTTGCAGCGCCACAGGAAGTCGTGATCCAGCTCCTCGCTCGAGGGCTGCTTGAACGAACTGACCAGGGTGCCCTGCGGATTGACGCCCGACATGACGTGCTTGATCGTCGAGTCCTTGCCCGCCGCATCCATCGCCTGGAACACGAGGAGCAGCGACTGGCGGTGTTCGGCATAGAGCTTCGCCTGCAGGTCGGAGAGGTGCTTGACGCCCTCGGCCAGGCGCTCGGCAGCCTTGTCCTCGGACTGGAGCCCGGCGCAATCGTCCGGGTCGACGCTCTTGAGGCGAAAGGAATTCGGGTGCTTCACGCGATAGCGTTCGGCGAGGCGCGCGTTGCCGAGCTTCTTCATCGGGAGTTTCTCCGGTTTCAGGGCGCGTCGCGGCCCAGGCGGTCGAGCATTTCGCGCAGGCGGCGAGCCGCGCGGCCGCGGTGGGAGACCGCGTTCTTCTCCTCCTCAGCGTACTCGGCGAGCGCGCGAGTGTCACCCTCGGGCTGGAACAGCGGATCGTAGCCGAAGCCGCCCGCGCCGCGCTCCGCCTCGAGCACGAAGCCTTCGAGGCGCCCGTCGGCGGTCAGTTCGCGCCCGTCCGGGGCGACCAGCGCGAGCACGCAGCGAAAGCGGGCCCGCCGGTTCGGCCCGTGAATCCCCGCAAGTTCGGCCAGGAGCCTGGCATTGTTCGCCGGGTCGCTCGAAGGCTCGCCCGCGTAGCGCGCCGAGTGGATGCCGGGCTCGCCCCCCAATGCATCCACCTCGATGCCGCTGTCGTCGGCGAGTGCGACCTCGCCCGTCGCCCGGGCCACGGCGCGCGCCTTGAGGCGGGCGTTGGCCAGGAAGGTCGTCCCGGTCTCCTCGGGCATCTCGAGTTCTGGAGGCTTGGCGACCAGCATGACACCCATGCCCTCGAACAGCGCGGCCAGCTCCCTGACCTTGTGCGCGTTCGCCGTCGCGACCACCCAGCGCATCAGGGCTTCGCGAACAGCGCCGTGTCGCCGACGGCCTTCGCCTGCGCGCGCACGATCTTCTTGAGCCCGCTCTCGGCGACGCGCAGCAGCTTGCCGAGCTCGGCGCGCGAGAACGTGCCCTGCTCGGCCGTCCCCTGCACCTCGACGAACTCGCCCGCGCTCGTCATCACGACGTTCATGTCGACCTCGGCGGTCGAGTCCTCGAGATAGCAGAGGTCGAGCATCGCCTCGCCCGCGACCTTGCCCACGCTGATCGCGACCACCTGGTGCTTGAACGGCATCGCCGTCAGCCCGCCGCGGTTCGAGATCGCGAACAACGCGTCGTGAAGCGCGACGAACGCGCCGTTGATGGCGGCGGTCCGGGTGCCGCCGTCGGCCTCGATGACGTCGCAATCGAGCGTGATCGTGCGCTCGCCGAAGGTCGACAGGTTCGTCACCGCGCGCAGCGAGCGCCCGATCAGGCGCGAGATCTCGAGCGACCGACCGCCCTTGAAGGCCTCGCGCGAGACGCGCTCGGTCGAGGAGCGCGGCAGCATCGAGTACTCCGCGGTCACCCAGCCCTGGCCCTTGCCCCTCAAGAAGCCCGGCACGCGCTCCTCCACCGTGGCGGCGCACAGGACGTGCGTCTGCCCGAACTGGACCAGGCAGCTGCCCTCGGCGTTCTTGAGGTAGTTGCGCGTGAACTTCATGGGGCGCAGGGCGGATGCGCTGCGGCCATCGACTCGGGACATGAACCCTCCTTAACCGGCGACGGTGACGACTTCGACGGGCGGAAGCGCCCGCCCGAGAAAGCGTTCGGCCGTGCCGGTGAACGCGGCCGGCAGGTCGGAGAGATACAGCGCATGCCGCGGCACGTTGCCCCGGGGCGCGCGCAAGCCGTGCGCCTCGAGCAGGTCGACGACGACGCGTGCGGTCTCCTCCCCCGAGTCGACCAGCCCTACGCCTTCGCCCATGACCTGCCCGATCACCGACTTGAGCAGCGGGTAGTGCGTGCAGCCCAGGATCAGGGTGTCCAGCCCATGATGCTCGAGCGGCGCGAGGTATTCCTGCGCCACCGCACGTGTGACGCCGTGGTCGATCCAGCCTTCCTCGACCAGCGGCACGAACAACGGGCACGCGCGCTCGATCACCTCGAGGTCGTTGCGGCGCCCCAGGAGCGCGCGGGTATAGGCGCCGCTTCGGACCGTGCTGGCGGTCGCGATCACGCCCACCTTGCCGCTTTGCGTGCGCTCGGCGGCGGCGCGGGCTCCGGCCTCGATCACGCCCACGACCGGCACCTCCAGCGTGTCCTTCAGGGCGGGGAGCGCGAGCGCGCTCGCGGTGTTGCACGCGACCACGATCGCCTTGACGTCCCTGGCAACCAGGAACTCGATGATCTCGCGCGAGAAACGCGTCACGGTCTCGGGCGACTTGTTGCCGTACGGCAGGCGCGCCACGTCGCCATAGTAGACCAGCGACTCCTCGGGCAGGAGGCGCAGCAACTCGCGCACGACCGTCAGGCCGCCGATCCCCGAGTCGAAGACGCCGAGCGGACGCGCGTCCATGTCAGCGCCACTCCGAGACGTTGAGCGGGCCGTCGAGGCGATAGTGCCCCGACAGCGTGGCGATCGGCTGCCCGCCCGCGGTCATGGTGACGCGCGAGAGGTTCGGCACGTTGGCCGCCAGCGTGTGCAGGAGCGAAGTCACCAGCAGTTCCTCCGCGCTCGAGCCGCCCTTGAACGAGTGGCGGAGCGTGTTCGAGAAATCGAGATAGAGGCCGCCGCCGGGATCGCGGTAGACGTGGTTCAAAGTGACGCCCTCGGGGAAGGGTCGCGCCAGTCCGGCTCGCTCGGGACCGTCGAGCAGCGCCCCGACCACCGTACGGACCACGGTCTCGCCCTCGGCGGCATCCTCCACCACCTCGCGCGTCTCGAGGTCGAGGCCCGCGCCCGTCGCCTGCGGGAAGTAGAGTTCGATGGCACGAGTCCCGCGCGGCAGCGCGACTTCGGCGGAGACGACGTTCGACTGCTGCGCGGCGCGGTGGCGGAACCACAGCACGGTGACGGTGCCCACGATCAGGCAGACCACGATCAGCATCAGCGCGGCGCGCCCGAGGAAGCGGAGCGTCCGCCCGAGAAACGTCCCGACCGCGATGCTGACTGTGCGCAGGCTCACGGCCAGAATCCCCCGCCGGCGTAGCGCTCGAGCGCACGCGCCAGCACGTCGGCGCGGGCCGCGAGGCCTCCGGCTTCAGCCAGGCGCTTGCGCTCGGGCGCGTTCGACAGCATGCCGCACTCGAGCATCACGGCCGGCATGTTCGCGCCCTCGAGCGGCAGTACGCGCGCCTGCCGCAGGCGCGTGCGCCCGCCCTCGCCCCCAGCGAGCGCCGCGAGCAGCAGCTCCGCGACGCCACGGCTGTCCGAGGCGTAGCGC
The DNA here is from genome assembly GCA_046595725.1 of Candidatus Eiseniibacteriota bacterium. Lineage (GTDB taxonomy): Bacteria > Eisenbacteria > RBG-16-71-46 > RBG-16-71-46 > DASYSL01 > JANPEF01. The sequence continues at coordinate 1,869 of JBKJOC010000196.1, read as the reverse complement.
CCCGCGGCGTCGCGCCAGGGCACGAGCGCGAGCGGGCGTCCCCCGCCGGGACCGCGCGGGTTGTCGGCGCCGCCGTACGCGGTCTCCGCGTCGAAGCCCAGCGGCGGCGCGACGGTCGCGGTGACGCCGCGCGCGGCCGTGTTGGGCACGCCATCGAAATGGAGCGAGAGATAGAGGTCGCCCCTGGTGCGGTTCGCGATCTCGACCCGCTTGAGCGCGCTCGGATCCGTGTCGCTGTCCCGCGTCAGGACCACGCGCACGCCGGGCAGCCGCGTGGCGAGGCGCGCGCGCACGAGGCGGGCGAGCGCAAGCGTCAAGTCCTTCTCGCGCGGGCCGCCCGTGGCGACGTAGCCCGAGTCCGCGCCGCCGTGACCGGGATCGAGGACGAGCACGCGCAGCGGGCGGTTGGGCGGCGCGCCGTACTCGGGCGCGAACGCGACGAAGCCGGGCGGCACCTCGGAGGCAAATTCCATTTCGATCAGGGACTGGCCCTTGGGCACGTGCACACGGTAGCTGTGCGCCCCGGGTGTGAGCGCGAGGTCGAGCAGCACGCCGCCTGGCTCGCGCCGGAAACGCACCGCGCTCAAAAGGCCCTGGCCCGTCAGCGAGTCGCCGGGCACCGCCGACAGCACGCCGCCACCGACGTCGACCAGGAAGCGGCTCCTCCTTGAGCTCACGACCGAGGGATCGAGCGGGGTGGTGATGGGCAGGGTGAGGCGCGTGCGGGGACCCGTGACCGAGAGCACGGGCGGACCCAGGTTCGGCTCCTGGTCGAACAGCACCAGGCGGCGCGAGCGTGGGTCCCACGCCGCACGCGGCAGGAAGCGGCCCGAAAGCGCGAGCGGAAAGATCTCCACCGGTACGTGGACCTCACCGTTGACCAGGCGCGCCGGCACCGGCAAGCGGATCGCGACGTCGTCGACGACCACGTAGGGCGCATCGACCGTGACGCCCAGCGTGTGACTGACGCTCCGCATCTCGAGCTTCCTCAAGTCGGGCCGCCAGTACTTGGTCGCGCCCACCAGCCGTGCGAGCGCGTTGACGCCGACGGCGGTATGGCCGTCCAGCTCCAGCGTGGCCACGGTCTCGGAGGTGCCGCGGCCGACGCGCTCCACCCTGAGGTCGGCATGCGCCCCAACCGCAGTCACGGCAAGGAGCGCAAGCGCGAGTGCGAGCCGCCTCACGACTTTTCCCGCGCGCGCAGCTCGCGCCTGACTTCGCGGTCGACATCGCGCGCGGCGATGGTGGCCCGCTTGTCGTGCAACTGCTTGCCGCGGCACACCCCGAGCGCGACCTTGGCCTTGCCGCGCGTGAAGTAGAGCTTGAGCGGGATCAGCGTATAGCCCTTCTGGCGCGTCAGGGCCCACAGCTTGTCGATTTCCCGGCGATGGAGCAGGAGCTTGCGGGTCCGCATCGGGTCGTGGTTCGCGCGGTTGCCCTGCTCGTAGGGCGAGATGTGGAGGTGATGGAGGAACGCCTGCCCCTGGTCGACGATGGCGTAGCTGTCGGCGAGTTGGGCCTTGCCCTGGCGGAGGGACTTGACCTCGGTCCCGGTCAGGACGATGCCGCACTCATACGTGCTCTCGACGAAGTACTCGTGCAATGCGCGGCGATTCGTGGCAACCGCGAAGTCGCCTCGGGATGCCGCGTCCTTGCCTCCTGCGCCGCCCCCGCCTGCGGGCCGCTTGCCATCCGTCATGCGCCTACCCGAAAAAAGAAAGGCAGCCCCAAGGGCTGCCCTCGAGAAACTGGTGCGGAAGGGGGGAGTTGAACCCCCACGAGATTGCTCTCACAGGAACCTGAATCCTGCGCGTCTGCCAATTCCGCCACTCCCGCGTGAGAACCCGCAAGGTACCCGACCGGGGGCCC
>JBKJOC010000214.1:0-12940 GCA_046595725.1 Candidatus Eiseniibacteriota bacterium | reverse complement strand
CCAGAAGGAGTCCCGTTTCATGAGCGTCAACAAGGTCATTCTGATCGGCAACCTCGGCAAGAAGCCGGAGCTGCGTTACACCCCGGGCGGCCAGGCGGTGGCGAACTTCACGCTCGCGACCCACGAACGCTTCGGCGGCAAGGAAGGTCAGCCGGCGCAGGAGCGCACCGAGTGGCATCGCATCGTGGTGTGGGGACGCACGGCCGAGAACTGCGGCCAGTACCTCGACAAGGGCCGCTCGGTCTACATCGAGGGCCGCCTGCAGACACGCGAGTGGCAGGACAAGGAAGGCCAGAAGCGCCAGACCACCGAGATCGTCGCCAACACGGTCCAGTTTCTGGGCAGCAAGGGCGGTGGCGCGGGCGGCGAAAGCGCCATGGGCGGGGCGGACGACCGCATGACCGCCACCGTGCCGTCGAACGGCATGGACGACTTCGGTGGGGATGCCACGGGCGGGAACGACGACGACTTGCCGTTCTAGCCCGTCCCGCGCCGCAATCGCCCGGGCGCGGGATGCATCCAAGCAGCAGAGGGGGGCGATTGGTTTCGACGGGGAACGTGAAGCGACAGGAGCATGCCGAGGTGCTGGCCCCTCGTTAAAAAGCTGGCAAAAATCATCTGCCAACACGCAGATGGCAATGGCTGCCTAGTTCTCACGAACTAGCGTGGTCCGTTCCGCCCGGGCCTGCCGCTCGGCACGGAACGGAACGTCGCTAAAGAGCGGCTGGTCGAAGGCCTTGCCTGGGGGCTGACGACGAGAGTCTTTACCGGGATAGCGCTGCGGGTCTCCTGCCGATCGGGGCTCGCGGAGCGAAGGCGCTAAAGATCGGAGAAGCATGTGGCGCCTGTCGGGGATTGTTTTTCGGACGCGGGTTCGACTCCCGCCGCCTCCACCAGTTCGGCTCCGGACCTTCGGGTCCGGAGCCTTTGTCATTCCTGCTTCGGCCATGCCGCCATCCTCCCCCTTGTGAAGCGGCCGGGCCCGTCCTACATTGGGAGGCTTTGCGGGGCATTTTCGCGCGGGAGGGGTCACGCATGCTGGCCGAACGCCTGACCGATGTCCGCGCGCGCATCGCCCGCGCCCTTGCGCTCTGCCAACGCCCCGAAGGCGCGGTGCGGCTGGTGGGCGCGAGCAAGACCGTGCCGGCAGAAAGCGTGGTCGAAGCGGTGCTCGCCGGCCTCCTGGACCTGGGCGAGAACCGGGTCCAGGAGGCCGAGGCGAAGTTGCCCGAGGTGCTCGAGGCCCTGCCCGCGGAGATGAAGGGCCCCGAGTGGCATCTGATCGGGCACCTGCAATCGAACAAGGCCCGGAAGGCGGTGGCCCTGTTCGACTGGATCCACTCGGTGGACTCGCCGCGGCTGGCCGAGGCGCTCGATCGCCTGGCCGGCGAACTCGGCCGCGTGCCCAGGGTGCTGATCGAGGTCAACACCGCGGGCGAAGCGTCGAAGGCCGGGGTTCGGCCGGAGGATCTACCGGCGCTGATCGACGCGGTCGCGAAGTTGCCGCGACTCGAGCTTCGGGGGCTCATGACCGTGGGCCCGCTGGTCGCGACTGCCGAGGGCGCGCGGCCGGCGTTTCGCGCCCTGCGCGCGCTGCTCGAGGAGGGCCGGCAGCGCGTTCCGGGCATGGACACGCTGTCGATGGGCATGAGCGGGGATTTCGAGGTCGCGATCGAGGAAGGCGCGACGCTGGTGAGGGTGGGAAGCGCCCTCTTCGGCGCGCGTCCCGCCGCGCACAAGATCCATTAGGGGGTTTCGATGTTCGTGCTGGGCAACCTGATGACCGCGCTGGCGACGTTGCTCGGCGGCGTGATCAACCTGTGGTCGTTCGTGATCATCGTGTCCGCGATCCTGACCTGGTTGCCGATCGATCCCTACCACCCGGCGGCGCAGGTGGTGCGGCGCATCGCCGACCTCCTGTGCGACCCGATCCGCAAGGTCGTTCCGATCCACAGCCTGGGCGTCGACCTGTCGCCGTTGTTCGCGATCCTGCTGCTGCAGTTCACGAACCAGTTCGTGGTGTCGTCGTTGCGCGAACTCGGCGCGCGGATGGGGTGAGCACGTTGAGGCTCAGGGCCCTTCCCGGTGCGAAGGCGAGCGGCTGGGCGGGCCTTTTGCCCGACGGCCGCTTCAAGGTGAAGATCGCGGCGCCTCCGATCGAGGGCCGCGCCAACGAGGAACTGGTGCGCTTCGTGGCCGCAAGTCTCGACCTGCCCAGGCGATCCGTGCGCCTTGCGCACGGCGCGGGCGGACGCGATAAGGTGGTGGAGGTGGATCTCGACCCGGATGAACTCGCGCGCCGCGTGACGGCGTGCGGCGCCCGCAAGGAGACGTGATGAGCAACCTGAAGGCTTTGGCCACGAGCGAACTCAAGAGCCAGATCGACGAGGCGACCTCCTTCCTGCGCGGCAAAACGGCGCTCGTGCCGGAGGTGGCGGTCATCCTGGGGACCGGGCTCGGCTCGCTCGAGGAGGGCCTGACCGTGGAGACCCGCGTCTCCTATCGCGACATCCCGCACTTCGCCGCCTCGACGGTGGAGAGTCACAAGGGCGAGCTCGTCTTCGGGCGCCTGGGCGGCCGCCCCGCCGTGGTGATGAACGGCCGCGTGCACTTCTACGAGGGCTACACGATGCGCCAGGTGTCGTTCCCGGTGCGCGTCATGCAGGCCCTGGGCGCCAGCACCCTGATCGTCTCCAACGCCTGCGGCGGGATGAACCCGCTGTTCGACGCCGGCGACATCATGCTGGTCACCGACCACATCAACCTGATGGGCGACAACCCGCTGATCGGGCCCAACGACGAGACGCTCGGGCCGCGCTTCCCCGACATGAGCGAGCCCTACGACCGGAAGTTGATCCGCCTCGCCGAAGATGTCGCGCTGGCCGAGGGGCTCAAGGTCCAGAAGGGCGTGTTCGTCGCGGTGGCGGGCCCGAACCTCGAGACCGCGGCGGAGTACCGCTTCCTGCGCGGCATCGGCGCCGATGTCGTCGGCATGTCGCTGATTCCCGAGAACCTGGTCGCCGTCCACGGGGGCCTGCGCGTGCTCGCGCTCGCCGTCATCACCGACCGCTGCCTGCCCGACGCCCTCGAGCCGGTCGATATTCCGAAGATCCTCGCGGTCGCGGCCGAAGCCGCCCCGCGGCTCGATCGCCTGGTGACGCGCATCGTGGCGCGTCTCAATGACGTTCCCCAGAACGGCGAGCGCCCTTCGTGAGCGCCGCCGATGGAGACCAAAAGCGCATGACCCCAAGGAACGGTTCCACTCCGAAGGCGGCGAAGGCCGCGCCGGCGAAGGCCGTGCGAGCCAAGGCGGCGCCCAAGGCGGCCGCTTCGAAGGCGGCCCCGCGGCCCCTCGCCTCGAGCGACATCATCGGCATGCCGGGCGGGCAGACCCTGCCCGCGCCGCCGCCGGCGGAGAAGCGCCCCACGCCTTCCGCGGCCCCGGCCACCAAGGTCGCGAAGAAGGACCAGAAGCACTTCGAGGAGCGCCTGCTCGAGGAGCGCGGCCGCCTCGTCAAGGAATTGGGCTACCTCGAGCAGAACGTGCTCAAGCAGAGCCAGCGCGACTCCTCGGGCGACCTCTCGGGCTACTCGTTCCACATGGCCGACCTCGGCACCGACGCGATGGAGCGCGAGAAGGCGTTCCTCTTCGCCTCGGCCGAAGGCCGCGCGCTCTACGATCTCGACGAGGCGCTAAGGCGGCTCTACAACGGCCAGTACGGCACCTGCGAATCCTGCAATCAGCCGATCGCGCGCGAGCGCCTCGAAGTCGTGCCCCATGCGCGCCTGTGCATCCGCTGCAAGGAGCGCGAAGAGAAAGCCGGCCGCCGCTGAGCAACGGCGCCGAATCGAGCGAGTCCCTGGGCGCCGCCATGCCGATTGCACGCAGCCGGTTCGCCGACCCGACGTTCTGGACGGTGTGGGCGCTCGCGGGCGTCGTGTTCGGGATCGACCGCGTGACCAAGGCGTGGGCCGAGCAGGTCCTGGCTCCCGCGGGTACGCTGCCGCTGGCCGGCGAGTGGCTGCGCTTCACCTACGTGCGCAACACGGGGGTCGCGTTCGGGCTCGGCGCCGGCCAGGCGTTGCCGCTGGTCGCCATCACGCTGGTGGCGCTGGCGATGGTCGCCGCGCTCGCATTCTCGCCCAGGAGCCGGACGTGGCCGCGCAGCATCGCTCTCGGGCTGATCGTCGGCGGCGCTTCCGGCAACCTGCTCGATCGAGCGCGCTGGGGTTCGGTCATCGACTTTGTCGACTTCGGCTACCGGCAGAACTGGTGGCCGGTCTTCAATGCCGCCGACTCGGCGATCACGGTGGGCGTGATCCTGTTCGCGCTCACGTTGCTCGGCGAGAGCGGGGGTTCCCATGAGCGTGACGCGCCGTCACCGGATCGAGCCGGAGGAGCAGGGGGATCGGCTTGATCGGGTCCTCGCCCGCGCCTGGCCGGAACTGACCCGAAGCCGCATTCAGAGCCTCCTCAAGGCCGGCCACGTCACGGTCGACGGCGGCCCGGCGCGCCCTTCGGACGCCGCGCGCCCGGGCACGCTGGCGGAGGCGCAGGTTCCCGCTGCCGTGCCGAGCCACCTCACTCCCGAGGATATTCCGCTCACGATCGTGTTCGAGGACGACGACCTGATCGTGCTCGACAAGCCCGCCGGCCTGGTCGTCCACCCCGGCGCGGGCGTGCGCACGGGGACGCTGGTCCATGCGCTCCTGGCGCACGCGCCGACGATCGCGGGCGTGGGCGGTGTGGCCCGGCCCGGGCTCGTCCACCGTCTCGACAAGGACACCAGCGGGCTCCTGGTCGTCGGCAAGACCGACGCCGCGTTCACCGCCCTGACGCGCGACCTGGCGCGCCGCGAAATCGCGCGCCGCTACCTGGCGCTGGTGTGGGGCGTGCCGGGTCCCGCCGGGTCGGAAGGCCGGATCGAGGCCGCGATCGGGCGCGACCCCAAGGAAAGAAAGCGCATGGCCGTCCGGCCCCGGGGCGCGAGCGGATCCCGCCCGGCCGCGACCCGCTGGCGGGTTCTGGCGACTCTGCCGTCTGACGCGGCCCGGCCGCGCTTCAGCCTGTTGTGCTGCACGCTCGAAACCGGGCGCACCCACCAGATCCGCGTCCACCTCGCGCATGCCGGGCACCCGGTCGTCGCCGACGCAACTTACGGTGGTGGCGTCAAAAAGGCCTTGAGCCTCCCCCCCTCCGACCGTAGACTCGCGCAGCAATTGGTGATGGGGCTCGGTCGGCAGGCGCTGCACGCCGCCGAGCTCGAGTTCCAGCATCCGACACGTGGCGGAGCGCGTAGCTTCGTTGCACCCTTGCCCCTGGATCTGGCCCAAGCGCTTGAGTCGCTGGGCTTCACGACCCGCCCTTCCTGCTCGTGAGCGCGGCCTTGCTCGGCGTCGCGTGACGGCCCCCCGGGTCAACGCTGTCGAGGAGGCTTCCCCGCGTGTCCGCTCCCCCCGGCGTCGAAGTCATCCAGCTTACGATCCCGAGCCGTCTCGAATTGCTGCCGCTGGTCGATCAGTTGACCGCCGGCATTTCCGAGCGCATGGAGTTCGACGAGGAAAGCCGCGTCCAGATCTCGATCTCGGTGCTGGAGGCCGGGACGAACGCGATCCAGCACGGCAACCGGGTCGATCCCTCGAAGCACGTCGACATGGAGTTCGCGATCCATCCCGATCGCCTCGAGGTCGTGGTCCGCGATCGCGGTCCCGGCTTCGACCTCAAGAAGATCACCGCCGACATCACCCTGCCCGAGCACCTGCTCGACCTGCGCGGCCGCGGGATCTACATGATGCGCAGCTGCATGGACGAGGTCGACTTCACGTTCGATCCGGACGGCACGACGTGCCGCCTGGTCAAGACCCGGACGCCGGTTTCGACGAACGGCAACGGCAGCGTCGGCGTCGCCTGAGGTTTGGTCCGTGAAGCGCATCCTCGCCGTCGATTGGGGCACGCGGCGCGTTGGTCTCGCCCTCTCCGACGAACTCGGCCTGACCGCCCAGCCCCTGCCGCCCCTCCTTCTGCCCGAAGGCCAGCCGCCTGCGCACGTCCCCGTGTTCCTGGCGCGCGCGCTGGTGCCGATCGCCCACGAGCACGAGGTCGAGCGAATCGTGCTCGGCCTGCCGCTCGAGCTCTCGGGCGCGCGCGGCGCGGCGGCGCGCGCGGTCGACGCGCTGGCCGAGGCGCTGGCCACCCGCACCGAGCTGCCGATCGAACTCTGGGACGAGCGCTTCACGAGCGCGCTGGCTTTGCAGTCCCTGCGCGAGGAAGGCGGCTCGAGCTCGCACAGGAGGGGCGGGGGACGAGACCGCGCCCGCTCCAACCGGAGTGCCGACAAGGCGCGGATCGACCAGCGCGCCGCGCTGCTCCTGCTCCAGTCCTGGCTCGACGCCCATCCCGCGCGGCGCGAGGGCGGGGGAGCGGCGTGAAGGGCCCGCGCCTCCGTTTTCACCCCCGCCAGGTGGTCTGGATCCTCGGGATCCTCGTGCTCGGCCTGGTCGCGCGCGATGTGCTCTTCCCGAGCGGCTTCACCCGCACGCGCGAGGCGCGCACGATGTTCGTCCGCCCGGGCGCGAACATCGACGAGATCGCGCGCGACCTGGTCGCGCTCGGCCTGCTCAAGAGCCCGTTCGCGTTCTCGATCCTGGCGCGGCTGACCCGCACCGACCGCCAGCTCAAGGCCGGGCAGTACACGTTCCACAAGGGCGACTCGGTGGTCTCGATCCTGACCGTCTTCGTGCGCGGGATGAGCGGGCAGAACCTGATCACCATCCCCGAGGGTCAGACCGCGAAGGACATCGCGCGCCTGCTCGAGTCCCGCCTCGGGACCGATTCCGAGGCGTTCCTCGCGGCGGTGGCGGATTCCGCGCTCGGCGCGGAGGCGGGGGCGCCCCCGGGCGCGACGCTCGAGGGCTACCTGTTCCCCGAGACTTACGCCTTCCTGCCGACCACGGCCCCGACCACGATCGTCCGCACCATGGCGCTCAAGACCCGGCGCGTGCTGGATGAAGAGGTGGCGCGCGGCGGCCCGATCGCGGTCGAGTTGACGCCGCACGAGATCCTGACCCTGGCCTCGATCGTGGAGGCCGAGGCGATGCGGGCGGTCGAGCGACCGCGCATCGCCTCGGTCTACCTCAACCGCCTGCGCCGCCGCATGCTGCTGCAGGCCGATCCGACCGTGCAGTACGCGCTCGGCGGGCACCGGGCGCGCATCTTCTATTCGGACCTGAGGGTTCAAAGCCCGTACAATACGTACCTGAACATGGGGCTGCCGCCGGGACCGATCGGGAATCCTGGGCGGGCCAGCATCGCGGCCGTCCTGAACCCGACGCCGGGCAGCCGCGAGCTGTTCTTCGTCGCCAGGGGCGACGGGACGCATCTCTTCAGCGAGACCGGGGAGCAGCACCTGGCGGCGGTCGCCCGGGTTCGGGCCACCCGCGGCGCGCCCGACTCACTGGCCATCATTCCGCTGGATTCGGGCGCCGGGGCGCCGGTGAGCGAGGCGCCCGGGATCACCGGCGTCCTTCCGGGCGTCATCGCGGGCCACGACTCCACGCAGGAGAAACGTTGATCGACACGCCTCTCGAACATCGCGTCACCCGGCTGCGCGAGCTCGTGCGCGGCCTTGGCTCGTGCGTCGTCGCTTATTCGGGCGGCGTCGACTCGAGCGTCGTGCTGGCGATCGCGCGCGCCGAGCTGGGCGAGCGCGCGCTGGCCGTGATCGGGCGCTCGGCGACCTACGCCGAGGGCGAGTTGTCTCTGGCGCTGGCTCAGGCGCGCGCGCTCGGGATCGAGCCGCGCGTCATCGCCACGGCCGAACTCGACGATCCGCGCTTCGTCAACAACCCGTCCAATCGCTGCTATTTCTGCAAGGGTGAGCTCTACGAGCGCCTGGTCGTGGTCGCGCGCGAGGAGGGGCTGGGCGCGGTGCTCGACGGCACCAACGCCGACGACCTGGCAGACCATCGCCCCGGCCGCCGCGCCGCCGAGGAACGCTCCGTGCGCTCCCCGCTCGCAGAATGCGGACTGACCAAGGCCGACGTGCGGGCGCTGGCCGCGCAGCTCGGGCTGCCGTCCGCGGACAAGCCGGCCATGCCCTGCCTGTCTTCGCGCTTTCCGTACGGCACGCGCATCACCGAGGCCCAGCTCGCGCAGGTCGAGGCCGGCGAGGCCTGGCTGCGCGAGCAGGGCTTCCGCGACGTGCGCCTGCGCCATCACGGCACGGTCGCCCGCCTCGAACTCGAGAGCCGCGAGCTGACGCGCCTGGTCGAGGAGCCGCTGCGCACTGCCTGCGTGGCGCACTTCAAGAGCCTGGGATTCGCCTACGTCGCGCTCGACCTGCAGGGGTTCCGCTCCGGCAGCCTCAACGAGACGCTGCCCGTGTCCATTCCAATGAGGTCCACGCCATGAACGCCAGCCGCACCGGGAACCGGGAGTCGCGCACGGGGAAGAAGGTCCAGTCCGGGGATCCCAGGGGCACGCGCTCGACCGCGGCCGTCCGCCGCGCGCTGCGCGGGGAGTCGGTATCGCACGAGCCGCTCCTGTCCTTCACGCGCACGAACTACCTGTTCATGGCGGGCGGCGCCGTCCTGGCGATCGCCGGGTTCCTGCTCCTGCGCCAGGGGGACATTAGCCTCGCTCCCGTGCTCCTGGTGGCCGGGTACTGCGTGCTCTTCCCGCTCGGCATCATCTGGCGGGCCCGCACGCCCGCCCAAGCCTCGGCCGAGGCGCGCGCACCGAAGTCGGGCGAATAGCTCAGCTGGTAGAGCACTTGCCTTACACGCAAGTCGTCACAGGTTCGAGCCCTGTTTCGCCCACTCACTTTTGTTAAACTGCTGCTGGAATTGTTTTTAACGGATTCGAAACGTCGTGGTGAGGGTCCAGCGGGGCCACCGAGACTCCGAAAAATTCGTCGCCCGGCGTCTTGCGGGGCTGGAATCGTCGTTCTGTAAAGAAAAAGTCCGGAACCGGGGGCCCCAGTCCGGGGTTTTAGCGCGTGACGAGCTGAGGTGCCCACCCCCCGGGTGAGTTTCGGGTTGACAAGTCCGGAGCTACGTTGATAACCTTCTTCGCGTTACACGATGTGGATCCCCAGAACCCATCGTACTGTCGCATCCAGAGCTTCGACGTGATCGAGTTCCACACTTTTCGCAGAATTGAACTTCGTTGCTCGAAAGGGGGTGTCGGAGCCAAGCCACCATCGCGACCACAGTCAGAAGCCTGTGCATGCATGAGTTACCGGTGACCGGAGTTACCCTAGGAGGTACGTGAAAATGACTGGAATGGTTCGGAAGGCTCTTTTGATCGCCGCGGGATTCGCGGTCGTGGCCTCCGTGGCTTCGGCGGGAGTTCCGGATAATCGCTTCTCGACGATCGATCCGGTGGCTGTTGGCACGAACAGCGGCGCCCTTACGTCGCAGGTCGGCGCGCCCGCGAATCCTGGTTTTGACGTGACGGTCCGCGACGTCACCAACGCTCCCCTTTCGGGCGTGACGGTGTCGCTGAACTACTCCGCGTCGGGCATGAAGGTCTATACCACGCAGAACGCTGGTACGACCGTCAATTGCCCCGCGAAGTCGATCAGCCGCGTGACCAATGGCGCTGGCCAGGTCGTGTTCGGACCTCGCACCGCGAAGTTCAACAATTCGAACTCGGTTGAAGTCTCGGCGAACGGCGTGGTTCTCGGCAACGTCAAGGGCCGCTCCACCGACATCGATGGTGGCGTCGACAACAAGACGGGCCTCAACGACCTTTCGTACTTCTCGAATGCGTTCTTGCTGAATCCTGCGACGCAGGAGACGGATTACGATGTGAGCGGCTCGACGGTTCTCGGTGATCTTTCGATCTTCTCGACCGAGTTCCTGCTGGGTCCGACGCTGACGTTCTGCCCTTGATTCCTGGCTGAACGCGACGCTCCGTGCGGGAGATTTCCCGCACGGAGAGCCGGCCCGGGCCGGTGCAGGGACGCGTGTGCTGAAATCGGACTTCGCGAATTTGCGGAGGAGGTGAGGTTCAGCAAGGCCTCGTAGGCACACGAATGGTAGCGGATACAAATTGATTTCAATGATGTTCCCGAACCAACAGCAATGCTTGCCCCCCCTCTTGCGTAGGGATCCGGGTTTGGAGGCTCCAATGAAGGTGACTCGCTACTTGGCTTCGATCGTCCTTCTCGCGGCGACGGCTTCGGTCTCGTTCGCGCAGGGCGCTGTCAGCATCAACTGGGATACGTGCGTCGGTCCGACGGGCGCCGCCAGCAAGGCCGTCGCTCCGCTCTCGATCGTGGGTCAGTACATCTCCGTCCTCGGCCAAAGCCAGGCCCACAAGGCGTACGACGTTCGCATCCTGCTCGGCCAGCCGGGCGGGCTCAAGGACGCGTGGCGCTTTGACGCGGTTGGCTGCCAGGGTTCGGCATTCCTCTCGATCGACCACCTGCCGCCGGCGGCCGTCGCGAAGGCTTGCCCTGCGTTCATGCAGACCTCGGCTCCGGCGCTCCAGATCAAGGACTTCTCGTATGACGCTCTGACGGGCAAGGCGCGTGGCGTTCTCGCCAACTCCTATCCGAACGGCGTCGGTCCTGGCACCAGCACGGGTGGCACGGTGAACCCGTTGACGCGCTACTTCCTCGCGCGTTTCAACTACGATCAGACGTACGGCGTGAACGGCCCGACGACCCCGGGTGTCGATTGCGGCGGCCTCGAGGCCCCGCTCTGCTCGCACATCATCCAGGCGACGTGGCTGACGCTTGACGGTCAGGAACTGCGGTGGAACATCGCGAGCGAGTTCGTGCTCGCAAATGATCCGACCAACTCGAGCGGCTGCCCGGGCGCCACGCCGGCCCAGCCGAAGACGTGGGGCTCGCTCAAGAACCAGTACCGCAACTAACTCGGGTCGCAGGATTCGAGTGTGCGAGGGGGGCGGCCACAAGCCGCCCCCTTTCGTTTTTCCCGAGGCTCCCCCCGCAGGAGCATCCATGAGGCGTGCAGGAATCGCGTCCCTGCTCTTCTTCGCCCTGGCGCCGTGGGCCGGGCCCGCCTTGGCCGCGGACGGCGTGATCTCTATGTCCTGGGACACCTGCGTTGGCCCGACCCGCCGCGACAACAGCGGTCCGGCCGCGTACTCTCTCTACCTGTCCGTGCTCGGTATCGACCAATTGCACAAGGCTTATGACGTGCGCCTGATCTACGGCAACGACGTGAACACCGTACCGGACGCCTGGCGCTTCGACGGGCCCGGCTGCCAGGGCTCCTCGATGGCGACGATCGACCACCTCGCGCCGCCGGCCGACATCAAGGCCTGCCCCACCTTCATGCAGGCCTCGACACCGGCCCTCCAGGTCAAGGACATCGGCTTCTCGCCGCCGAGCGACCCCTACGAGACCACGCTCATGCGCGTCGTGCTCGCGAACAGGTACCCGAATGGGGTCACGACGGTGAATCCGGCGACGCGCTACTTCCTCGCGCGCTTCGTGTTCGACCACACCAGGTCGGGGGCCGGGGCGGGAGCTCCGCCTGAGACCTGCGGTGGCTTCGAGCAGGTGATCACGTTCCGACTGACCAACGGCAGCTACCTGACGCTCGACGGCATCGAGATCCCGTTCGGGCGCGACGGCTTCCAGGTCGTGGCCGTTTTCAACGGCGTGACGCCCGCGCGCACCACGAGCTGGGGCGCGATCAAGGGGCAGTACCGATGAGGACGATCGTTGGTCTTGCGACGTTCTTGCTGCTCGTGGCCGCGGCTTCGAATTCAATTGCCCAAGGCCTTGTCAGTCTCAACTGGAATACCTGTGAGGGCCCGGTCGAGAGAATTATCGCCCCGGGCAATATCGCCGCCTTCTACGTGTCGGTCCTTGGCCAGACCCAGTTGCATAAGGCCTACGACGTTCGCGTTCTCCTGACGCAGGTCGGTGACCTCAAGGACGCGTGGCGCTTCGACGCCCCCGGTTGCCAGGGCGTGGGGCTGCTCGCGATCGACTTCTACAACCCGTTGCCGATCGGGAAGACATGCCCGGCGGTGGCGTTCATGCAGACCTCGGCGCCGTCGCTCCAGATCAAGGACTACTCGTACGATTCGCTGTCGGGGAAAGCGCGAGGCCTGCTCGCCAACTCCTACCCGAACGGCGTGACGGCGGTGAATCCTGCGATCCGCTACCTCCTTGCGCGCTTCAACTTCGATCACAGCTTCTCGGCGAATGGCCCGTCGGACCCGGGGAACACTTGCGGCGGTCTCGACGCGCCGCTGTGCGCACACCTCAGCAATGCTTCGTGGCTGAACCTCGATGGGCAGCAAATTCCATGGGCGATCTCCCAGGAATTCGTGTTGGCGAACGACCCGTTCAATTTCATCGGGTGCCCGTTCGTGGGAGGAGATCCGGTGCGAACCACGAGCTGGGGCTCGATCAAGAGTCAGTACCGCAATTAGCGCTCCGGAACTGGGCTGCCGGCCTCCCGGGTCGGCTGGTAACGTTTGCCGGCCGCCGCCCAAGCGAGCGGCCAGTCTCCGGCCGACGGCCCGGCCGACTCATGGCCGTGAGACGGCCGAATTCTAGACAAGGGCGTCCCTTCGCAGCCCGGCCGGGAGGCAAGTCCCATATTCAGAACACCTCCGACTGTGGGCCCCGATCTTGCAGGGGAAGTCCCCGCTCCGCCATTGCAGGCGGCTGTGATTCGGGCTCCGCGCGGTCGGCGGGCTTCCCGGCGAAAGCCCAGAAGCGGCTGGAGCGCAAGCGAGTAGTCGTTTCCCGAATGCAAGATTCTTGTTGCTCCCGGCGTTCTGGTCGCCCTAGAGTCGTAATGTCTGTGCGATTTCCTGCGGAAATCGCGCGGCTGTTCAGGGGCGTGAAGGCCGGCGCAACCCAAGAGAAGTTCTTTGAGGAGGGAACCATGCGGAAACTGCTAACGGGAATGGCGATCCTGAGCACCCTCGTAGTCTCCGGGGTGAGCC
>JBKJOC010000438.1:0-4189 GCA_046595725.1 Candidatus Eiseniibacteriota bacterium | reverse complement strand
GCGGGGGCGCCCTACGCTTCCGTGCCTGGCATTTGCCCAACAGGAGCGGCGGCGGGCTCCGGACTCCGGCCGTCAGGTGGCGGCCGTTCGACCGGGTCTGAGCCCGCACGCCGAACTTCCTGAAATCGTGCTCTAGAACTCCTGGGACGCGCGTCCCGCTCCGAGGGTGCCCACGGCAGCCTGCACCACCGCAATCGCGGCAGGTACCCGGGGGGAACGCGTTCGCGGATGCTGAATCAACGGATGATCCTCGCCTAGAACGTCGGTCGCCGGGGCGATGCCCTCGGAGACGGACACGCGGCACCGCCCCATCCCCTACCAAGACCCGTGCCGAACGCAACGTGATCTCCTCCACACGCGGCGAGCGGATGGAAAGCGACCATCCCATAACAACTTGGGGGGTACCCCGGGTCTGAAGATCGTGGGAGCTTCCACCTCCATACCGAGTACTTTATTCCAGTCGAGCCAATTTTCGGTGTCAGAGTTACGCGTTTTTTGGTCTCAAGGCGCAGTCAGTGCTGTACGCTGTCCCCGAAGTCGGTGAAACTCTTACCTTCTTGTTTCTTGGGTCCTCCCCGACCCCTTCGTCGTCCACCCATCCCGTCCCGCCCCGGCCGGGTGTCTCCGCGAAGGAAGTCCTGTGCATGAAGATCGTGATTTGAGCCCGGACTCCGCACACGTGGCGGGCCCCCAAGATGTGGATCCTCTTGGAATTGGAATGACGGTGGGCAAACGCCGCGTCCTGGTGGTCGACGATTACGCCCCCAGCGCCGACGGCCTGTGTGAGCACCTCGAAACCTGGGGCTTCAGCGCCCGTGCCGCCTACAGCGCCGAGCAGGCCATGGTCGCCGCCGAGGAGTTCGATCCCGAGCTCGTGGTGTCGGACCTGGTGATGCCCGGAGCCGACGGCATCCAGCTCCTCGAAAACATGCGCGCCCAGAACATGGACGTGGAGTTCCTCATGCTGACGGGACAGGGCACGATCGAAACCGCCAAGGAAGCGATCCAGCGCGGGGCGTTCGATTACCTGACCAAGCCGGTCGACCCCACGCACTTGAGGCACCTGCTCACGATGGCCGCCGAGCGGCTCGAGAGCCGCCGCACCATGTTCCGGCTCCGCCGCGTGCTGCAGAACCACGGCTGGTACGACGACCTGGTGGGCGAGTCGCCGCCCATGATCGAACTCAAGCGGACGATCGAGCAGGTGGCGCCCTCCGCGGCGTCGGTCATGATCACGGGAGAGAGCGGGACCGGGAAGGAGCTGGTGGCGCGGACCCTGCACCATCGCTCGCCGCGCGCGGCCCAGCCGTTCGTCCCCATCAACTGCGCTGCAATCCCCGAAAACCTTCTGGAATCCGAGCTTTTCGGTCACGAGAAAGGCGCCTTCACGGGCGCGGTCGCGACCCGGCTGGGCTCGTTCGAGCTGGCGCACGGCGGGACCGTCTTCCTCGACGAGATCGGGGAGATGCCGGCGCTGCTGCAGGCCAAGCTCCTGCGCGCGCTCGAGGAGCGGGCCTTCCGGCGTGTCGGCGGCAGCCAGGAAATCCAGGTTGACGTGCGCGTGATCGCCGCGACCAACCGGGACCTCGAGGACGCGCGGCGGACCGGCGCGCTGCGCGAGGACCTCTATTACCGCCTCAACGTGTTCCATCTCCACCTCGCGCCGTTGCGCGAGCGCGGCGACGACAAGCTCGGGCTGGCGCAGCGCTTCGTGGTGTACTTCGCGCACCGGGAAAGCAAGCCCGTGGTCGGGCTCGACGATGCGACCCGCTACCTGATCATGCGCTACGCCTGGCCGGGCAACGTGCGCGAGCTCAGGAACGCGATGGAGCGCGCGGTCATCGTGGCGACAAGCGAGCTGATCGCGCCCGAGAACCTGCCGGGCGCGGTGCGCGGCGGCCCCGCGGGCAACTCTCCGGTCGTGCTCGCGGGCATGACCGTCGACGAGGTCGAGCGACGCCTGATCTTCCTGACGCTCGAGAAGACCGAGGGCAACAAGACCCGCGCCGCGAAGTTGCTGGGCGTGAGCCTCAAGACGCTGCACAACAAGCTGCGGCGCTATCGCGAGGAGGGACTTCTCGGCGGCAGTGGCGACGCGGCCGAGTCGCCCGCGATCGCGACCGGCCAGCCCACCCTGCCCGAGCTCGGCGCATGACACCCGAGGTCCAGCGCCGGATTCCCGTGCCGCTGGACACGGCGCTGCGGCCGTTCCAACGGCTGGGAGTCAGGCCGCGGCTGCTGCTCGCGCTGTCGTTCCTGGCGCTCTTCGGCGTCGGGGTCGCAACCGTCTTTCACCTGTCGTCGCTCGCGGACTTCGCGGTCGGGTCGATGGTGCAGGACGCGCAGCAGATCACGCAGCAGGCGACCCAGATCGTCGACCGTTCGCTGGCGGCGCGGCCGAACCGAAGCCCCGAAGCCGTGATCCGCGACGACAAGAACCTCAAGACCTTCCTCGCCGCGTCGATCGGTCCCTATCCCTACGTCCAGTACATCGCAGTGGTCGACCGGCGCGGCATCGTGCTGGCCCATACCACGGCGAGCCTGGTGGGCGACACGCTCGTGGCCGCGCCCGAGGCGGCGCAACTGCTGGCGCAGAGCGCGCTGGTCAAGCTCTCGTCGCTGCAGAAAAACGAGGACTACGAACTGGTCCAGCCGATCGGCCGCGGCGACAAGAAGGTGGGCGCAATCCGCGTGGGCCTGGCGTCGAGCTTCGTGCGCCACGCGCTGGTGCCGCCGTTTCGGCGCAGCCTCGTGCTGGCGCTGATCGCGATGGTGCTCGCGGTGCTGCTGGCCTTCGTGCTCGCCGACTTCACGACGCGGCCGCTCCATCGCTTGCTGGGCGCGATCGAAAAGCTGGGGCAGGGCGACTTCGGGCAACGGCTCGAGACCGTCGAGGCCGACCAGGACCTGGTGCGCCTGTTTTCCTCCTTCAACACCATGTCCGAGCGCCTGGCCGAGGACCGCACCGTGATCGAGGGCCGCAACCGCCAGCTCGCGGCCCTGGTCGACGGGCTCGAGGATGGTGTGCTGATGGTCGGCCACGACGGGAGGATCGCGCACGCCAACCCGATCGTGTGCCGGGTCCTGGGCCGCACCGAGACCGACCTCGTGGGCGAGGACATCGCGGGTGCACTCGGCCCGGCGCATCCGCTGACCGAACTCTGGCGCGAGGCGCTGGCACAGGCCGACCCCCGGGAGCGCGCCGAGGTGCGCCTCGACTCCGACGCGCGCGGCGACCACTACCTCCTGCTCGCCTACCCGGTGCCGCATGGCAAGGACGCGCGGGGCGTGGTGCTGACGCTCCGGAACAGCGACTCGCTGCGCAAGCTGACCTCGCTGCTCGACGAGTCGCATCGCATGATCACGTGGGGCAAGGTCGCGCTCGGCGTGGCGCACGAGATCAAGAATCCGCTCCAGGCGATGAACCTGAACCTGGAGCTGGCGCGCGAGAAGATCATGAGAGATTGCGGCGGCCTCGACATGTCGGGCCCACTCCGAAATCTGGGCGTGGTGGGGCAGCAGATCCACCGCCTGGACGAGGTGGTCAACGCGTTCCTGCGCTTCGCGCGCATGACGCACGCCCAGCGGGAGCCGCTGGCCCTCAACGGGATCGTGTCCGAGGTCGTGGGCCTGGTGACGAGCGAGGCTGAGAAGTGCGGCACCGAGATCCGGTTCGCGCCGCGGCCGGGCCTGCCGGTCGCGTACGGCGATCGCGGGATGATCTACCAGATGTTCCTGAACCTGGTGCAGAACGCGGTGCAGGCGGGTCCGCACAAGGGTCCGATCGAAATCCGCATCGAGGAAGGCGCGAGCCGCGGCCTCGCGATCATCGTGCAGGATCGCGGCAAGGGCATCGGCAAAGCCGAACAGGCAAAGATGTTCGACCTCTTCTACACGACGCGCTCCGACGGCTCGGGGATCGGCCTGGCGATCGTCCAGCGCGCGCTCCAACTCCACGGCGGCCAGGTTGCGATCGAGAGCGAATTCGGGAAGGGGACGACCGTGCGGGCGTTCCTCCCGCTCAACGTGCCGCTCGACCTGCTGGATGGGGGCGCGGCACCGAAGGCTTCGCCACAGCTCGTCGGCAGCGGATCGGGCGGGGATCCCGAGCGGGGCGCGGCATGAGGCTGATGCGTCTCCTGGCGATGGTCGCCCTGGGCTGCACGCTCGCGTTAGCCGGGTGCTCCCA
>JBKJOC010000423.1:0-13082 GCA_046595725.1 Candidatus Eiseniibacteriota bacterium | reverse complement strand
GAAGAAGACGCCGCTCGAGAAGATGAGACCCAAGGCGCTCGCGGAGTTCGACCTCCTCTGCAGCATCGCCGCGCTCCACTACATGTCCGACGTCTTCGACGGCCGGATCAATCCGCGGGCGCTGGATGCGGTGTGGGTCGCGCACCCGCGGCCGGGGGATCTCAACGTCGTCCTGCAGAAGTCGCTGGCGCAGAATCGGGTCAAGGAGGCGTTCGCCGCCCTGGCCCCGACCCATGACGGATACAAGGACCTGCGCAAGGCGCGCGGGCGCTACGCAGGGATCGTCGAGCAGGGCGGGTGGCCCACGATCGCCCCGGGAAGGCCGCTCAAGGTGGGAGCGAGCGGCGTGCGCGTGAAGGCGCTTCGGACGCGGCTCGTGGCGACGGGTGACCTCAAGGATGGCGATGGCGACCAGTTCGACGACGCGCTGGCGGACGCGGTCAAGCGCTACCAGGAGCGCTACGGCCGGAATCCAGATGGGGTGGTCGGGCAGACCGAGATCGCCGAACTCAACGTCACCGCCGAGCAGCGGTTGGGCCAGATCGAGCTCAACATGGAGCGCTGGCGCTGGCTGCCAAAGACGTTCGGCGAGCGCCACCTGCTGGTCAATATCCCGGAGTACATGCTGCACCTGTTCGAGGGTGGCAAGCCGGTGCTCGACATGCGCGTCGTCGTCGGCAAGGCGATGAACCAGACCCCGGTGTTCACCGACACGATGACGCTGGTCGTCGTCAACCCGACCTGGAACGTGCCGACCTCGATCGTCGAGAACGAGATCCTGCCCGCGATCGCGGAGGACCCGGACTACCTGGCCCGCCACCACATGCGCGTGATCGAGGGCGGCGATCGCTTCGCGGTGCAGCAGGACCCGGGCGAGGGGAACGCCCTGGGCGCGATCAAGTTCCTGTTTCCGAACTCCTTCAATGTCTACCTGCACGACACGCCGGCCGGGACGCTGTTCGCGCGCGAGGAGCGAAGCTTCAGCCACGGCTGCATCCGCGTCGAGGACCCGCTCACCCTGGCGGCCCGCGTCTTGGACGGCAGCAAGGACGCCGCCCCGGAGCGCCTCAAGGCGCTGATCGCGGCCGGCGAGACCAAGGAAATCAAGGTGCCCCACCCGCTGCCCGTCAACATCGTCTACTTCACCGCGTTCGCCGACCAGGACGGCACGGCATCGTTCCGCGAGGACATCTACGGCGTCGACTCGGACCTCGTCGACCAGCTCAGGGGCCGATCCCGCGCGCAGGCATCGAGCCGCGCGGAGGCGGAGGCGAAGACGCGCCGCGCCTCGAAGCTTGCGAGGCCGGCCCGTCGTCACTAGAGTGCGCGCATGCGATCCGCGTTGATCCTCGCCGGCGGCCGGGGCGAACGGTTCTGGCCCTGGAGCCGGCCCGGGCTCCCCAAGCAATTGTTGCCGCTCGCCGACGGCAAGATCCTCCTGCTCGCCACCCTCGAACGCCTCGAGGGCATCGTCCCGCCCGAGACCACGTGGATCCTGACCGGCCAGGACCTGGCTCCGCGCATGCGGGAGCTGGTGCAAGGCCGGGCGCGGGTGGTGGAGGAGCCGGTCGGCCGCAACACCGCGCCGGCGATCGGGTACGGGGCGCTGCTCTCCGAGGCCGCGGGCGCGCACGACGGCATGGCGATCCTCGCCGCCGACCATCTCATCACCGACCTCCCCGCGTTCCAGTCGGACCTCGCGCGCGCGCTCGAGCTCGCCGAGTCGGGCGAGCGCCTGGTCACGTTCGGCATCCCGCCCACGCGGCCCGAGACCGGCTACGGCTACGTCGAACGCGGCGCCCCGCTCGGGCCCGAGCGCGCGTACGCGGTGGCCGCGTTCCGCGAGAAGCCGGACCTTGCAACCGCGCGCACCTACGCCGCGAGCGGTAAGCATTCCTGGAACAGCGGGATGTTCGCCTGGCGCCCGCGCGCGCTCCTGGCCGCGCTCGACCGCCATCGCCCCGGGTTGGCCCTGGGTGTGCGCGGGCTCGCGCCGGCCGCGCAGGCGCTGCTCGCCGGGCGGTCCGCGCCGCCCCAAGCGGCGATCGAGGATCTCTTCCCCGCGCTCGAGTCGGTGTCGATCGATTACGCGGTGATGGAAAAGGCGGAGAACGCCGTGATGATCGAGGCCGCCTTCGACTGGGACGACCTGGGCTCGTGGACCGCTTGGGCGCGCCGCCAGCAGCGCGACGACCGCGGCAACGCGTCGAGCGGCCGGGTGGTGACGATCGACAGCGACGACTGCGTCGTGCTGGGCGGCGGCGCGCGGCCGGTCGTTGTGCTCGGCGGCAAGGGCTTGATCGTGGTCCAGCACGAGGGCGGCACGCTGGTCTGCCCGGTCGAGCGCGCCGACGAGGTGCGCAAGGCCGTGGCCGAGCTCGAGGCGCGCGGCTGGCTCGACGACTGGAGCGCGCGATGAGGCGGCTCGCGCTCGCGCTCGTGCTGCTGCTCGCCGGGGGCTGCGCCGGTGCGCCGCGCCGCGCACCAACGGCCGAAGTTCCTCCGCCGCCGCCGGTCGCAGCCCAGCCCGCGCCGACCACCCCGCCCGCGCCGGGCCCGGTGTCGGCACCCTGGGACACGGCGGGCACGGCAGCGGCGCGGGCTGCGCGCCGAAATCATGCCTACCCCAGGGGCCCGAATGCGCTCGGGCAGAAGCTGGTGCTGTCGCTGCCGGACCCGGCGTCGCTTGCCAGGGGCGCCGAGACCGGCGAGGGGGATCAAGCGCGGCCGGCCGCCGAGACCCCCAAGCCGTCGTCGCCGCCGGCCAACGACCGCGCCTGCTGGGAAGTGCAGGTGCTGGTCACGACCAACCGCGATCGCGCAAGGCAGGAGGCCGAGCACATCCAGAAGGTGCTCAACCTCTCAGCCTGGGTGGTCGACGACGGCGCGATCCACCGCGTGCGCGCCGGCGGCTGCCTGACCGCCGACGGCGCATCCCAACTGGCAGATCGGCTTCGGCAGCAAGGCTACCCCGAGGCCTTCCGCACCACGAGGCAGCCGTGAACCCTGCGGTGGTCGTGCTGTTCGAGGATCCCTTGCATCGCATGCTCTGGCCGCTCGCCGCGACGCGGCCGGTGTGGGACCTGAGGACGGGCGGGCACACGCTCGGCGACAAATTGCGCGCGCACTTCCCCGGCGCGCAGTTTGCGTACTCGGGCCGGCGCGAGGTGATCGCCGCCGCGGCCGAGGATGGCGACCCGATGCCAGCGCCCCAGGATCTCGAGATCAAGGGCGACGTGCTCTGGCTCAATGGCCGCGCGCTGGCGGACGAGCGCTGGCTCGACGGCGTGACGCAGGCGAAGGGCCCGCTGCGCTGGTGCGTCGGGGAGAGCGTGCTGGCTCTGGCGCACGACGCGGCGAAGACGGGAGCGGTCGTGGCCGCGCCCCGGCTGCTCGCGGACACGAGCGAACCCGCGGGACAGGGCTTCCGCGACGAGGAGTGCGAGGCCCCGTTCGTGCGCGCGATCTGGGACCTGTTGCGCCACAACCACCACGAGCTGATGGTCGAAGGCGAACTCGCGGTGCGCGCGGCGCACGGCGCCGAGCTCGCGCCGCGCAACAACCCGGCGCTCGCCTCGGGCGTCCACCTGGTGAGCCCGACCGGCATCGCGATCCACCCGACCGCGCGCGTTGCGCCGACCTGCGTGCTCGATGCTTCGGGCGGACCGATCGTGGTCGAGCGCGACGTCGTGCTCGAGCCCCAGACCGTGATCCTGGGGCCCACGTGGATCGGCGCCGGGACGCACGTCCTGGGCGGCAAGCTCGGGGGCGGCGTGGCGCTGGGGCCGGTGTGCCGCGTGGCGGGCGAGGTGGAGGAGACGATCTTCCAGGGCTATGGCAACAAGCGGCATCATGGCTTCGTCGGCCACTCGGTGATCGGGCAGTGGGTGAACCTGGGCGCGCTGACGACCACGAGCGACCTCAAGAACAACTACGGCCCGGTGCGCGTCACCGCGCTCGGCATCGAGCACGAGACCGGCGAGACCAAGGTCGGCTCGTTCGTGGGCGACCACGTGAAGACCGGCATCGGGACCTTGCTGACGACCGGCGCGGTGGTGGGTCCGGCATCGAACCTGTTCGGCGGCGGCACGCTGAGCCCGCGCGAGCTGGCGGCGTTCTCGTGGTGGGACGGCACGCACCTTGCTGCCTATGAGGTCGACAAATTCATCGCCACGGCGCGCACCGTCTGCAGCCGCCGGGCGCGCACGTTCGGCGAGGCGCAGGAGCAACTTTATCGCACACTGGCCGCGGGCCTGCCGGTCTAAGCATAGGCCGGTGAAACGCTTAGACGACCTCCCGGAGCCGCCCCTTGCTTGACGCGCCGCCCCCCAAGGCCCTACAGTCGCCCCGAATTCCAATCTTTCCCAATTCGGGAGGTTCGCAGATGCCGGAGCTGCGCAAGGACCCGGTTGTCGGACGCTGGGTGATCATTTCGACCGAGCGCGGGCGCAAGCCGTCCGATTTTACCGAGACCGTGGAGATGAAGAAGGCGAGCTTCTGCCCGTTCTGTCCCGGGAACGAGGGCACGACGCCGCCCGAAGTCCTGGCCTACCGCCCGGATCGCACGCAGGCCAACGGGCCGGGCTGGACGCTGCGCGTGGTGCCCAACAAGTTTCCCGCCCTCCAGATCGAAGGCTCGCTCAATCGCCGGGCCGAGGGTCTCTACGACAAGATGAACGGCGTCGGCGCCCACGAGGTCATCATCGAGGGCCCCGGGCACCATGTCGACTTCGCGGACATGAGCGAGGACCACATCGCCAGCATCCTGTGGGCGTTCCGCGAGCGCATGGTCGACCTGCGGAACGACAAGCGCCTGCGCTACAACCTCGTGTTCAAGAACCACGGCGAGGCCGCGGGGGCGTCGCTCGAGCACACGCATACGCAACTCATCTCGACGCCCATCCTGCCCAAGCAGGTGCAGGAGGAGCTGGATGGCTCGCTGGCGTACTTCCGGTTGAAGGAACGCTGCGTGTGGTGCGACATCGTCGAGCAGGAACTGGCCGACGAGAACGGCCGCCGGGTCGTGCTCGAGACCAAGGGCTTCGCGGCGATCGTGCCCTACGCGGCGCGCTTCCCGTTCGAGTGCTGGATCCTGCCGCGCGAGCACCAGCCCGCATTCGAGGGACAGAGCGCCGAGGAGTACAAGGAGTTGGCCGGCGTGCTGCGCGAGACGCTGCAGCGGCTCAATCTTGCACTCCATAACCCGCCCTACAACCTGGTGATCCACACCTCGCCCAATCGCGACTCCGATCACGAGTACTACCACTGGCACATCGAGATCATGCCCAAGCTGACGAAGGTCGCGGGCTTCGAATGGGGATCGGGCTTCTACATCAATCCGACCTCGCCCGAGGACGCCGCGGCCTACCTGCGCGAGGTGCGCACGATAGACGAAGGTGGCACCGCGTCCCCGGAGGTCCCGGCATGACGGAATCCTTGCGCGTCGCGTTGGTGGCGACGGAAGCTTCGCCCTTCGCACGGCAGAGCGGCCGCGCCGACGTGATCACGGCGGTCGCTCATGCGCTCGCCCAGCGCGGCCACGCCGTCACGCTCTTCCTGCCTGCCTACCGCGACCTCAAGTTCCCGAGCGGCACGCGCCGCGAGACGCTGGTGGGGGAGTTGCGCGTTCCGGGCCCGAACGGCATCGAGCCGGCGTCGCTGATCCGTGTCACGCCGTCGTCGCCCCGCGGCGTCAAGGGTGCGCAGGTGCTGTTCGTCCACCACCGCGGGGATCGCCGGTTCTTCGATCGTCCGGGCCTGTGGAACGATCCCGCGGACGGCACGGCGTATCCGGACAACGCAGCGCGCTTCGGCTTCTTCGGCCGCGCGGTGCTCGAAGGCCTCAAGGCGCTCGACCAGAAGCCCGACCTCCTCCACGTGCTCGATGCGCGGGCGGCCTGGACGCTCGGGTTCCTCAAGCGCGCCTACGCCGAGGACGCCCACTTCGTGCGGACCGGCACGGTGATCACCGCGCTCGACCTTGACGACCAGGAGCCGCACGCGGCCGAGAGCCTGCTCGAGGCCGGGCTCGACGAGGAGCCGTGGGTCAAGTTCATGAAGGCGGAAGTGGTCCCCATGCTCAAGGTCGGGATGCGCCACGCCGACCTGGTCGTGCTGCCGTCGGCGCACTACGCCGCCGAGGTGGTCGAGGACAAGGCGCTCGCCCGGGGCCTGCTGCCCGTGCTGTCGGTGAGGAAGAAGGACACCGTCGGGATTCTTCACGGAATCGACGCCAGCACGTGGGATCCCGCGAGCGACGGCGCGATTAAGGCGCGCTTCTCGGGAGCGGACCTGGGCGGCAAGCTGCAGTGCCGGAGCACCCTGTGCGAGCGCGCGGGCTGGCCCTGCGACCCCGCCGAGTCCGGGGACAACTGGCCGATCGTCGGCATGATCGCGCGCCTCACCGACGAGCAGGGGATGGGCCTCGTGGCCAGGGCGCTCGAGCGCATGCTGGGACTTCGCATGCGCCTGTTCGTGCTCGGCCTGGGGGATCGCGCACACCATGCCATGCTCGAGGACGCGGCGCGCCGCCATCCCGATCGCCTGTTCGCGCGCCTGACGTTCGACGACGCGCTCGCGCGCGAGATCGTGGCGGGCTCCGACCTGTTCCTCCTGCCCGCGCTCTCCGAGCCGACGGGCCGGCAGGCCATGCGCGCAATGCGCTACGGCGCGGTGCCGGTCGCGCACAAGGTCGGCGGGCAGGCGGACGTGGTGGTCGACTTCGATCCGTTCAAGGGCACCGGTACCGGCTTCACGTTCCTTGCGCCCAAACCCGAGGACCTGCTGGGCGCGCTCTCGCAGGCGATCGCGACCTACCACGAGCCGCACCTGTGGCGGCGCCTGGTCAAGAACGTGATGGCGCACGACGTGAGCTGGCAGGCGACCGCCGAAGCCTACGAGCGCGCCTACCGCGACGTGCGCCGCAAGGTCGAGGCCCAGCGCTTCGGCACCTGGGCGATGGCGATCGCGCGCGAGGATCGTTGACCGCGGAGCCGCGACCCGCCTAGACGCTTCCGGGGACGCCTCCCGGCTCGAGGTAGGCCGCGTGCAGCGCGGCAACCGCCGCGTCCGCGGCCTCGCGCGGCACGACGAACGAGATCGCGAGCGAGCCCACGCGCATCCCGCGCACCTGCACCTCGCCGCGATTGAGGCGGCGCGCGGCATCGAGCGCGAACGCCGAATCGTCGGCCAACCCGTGTCCGACCAGTGACACCAGCGCGAGCCCGCGGTGGACGTGGAGCGCCCAGCGACCCGCGGGCTTCTCCATCTCATCCCAGCGCTCCTTCATGCGGGCGGCGTCCTCGTCGGGCGCGATCCACGACAGCCGGACGCGCTCGACCTTGTTGGCCTCGAGCGTCAGCAACTCGAGCGGGATCCCGGCGCTCTCGAGCAGCGCCAGCGCGGCCGCGGCCGCGCCGGGCGGCGTGTCCGCACCCTTGATCTCGATCAGCGCGACGTCGCCCTTGTGCGCGATGCCGGTGACGTGCGGGCCCTCCATCGGTGTCTCGTGACCGTCCACCAGTGTGCCCTCCTCGTGGCTGAAGCTCGACAGGACCCGGATCGGGACCCGGTAACGCGCGGCGAGATCGACCGAGCGCGCGGACAGCACCTGCGCGCCGAGCCGCGCGAGTGTGGCCATGGCGCCGTAGGACAGGGCCTTGATCTTGCGCGCCGCGGGCACCTTGCGCGGGTCTGAGGTGTAGACGCCGTCAACGTCGGTGAAGATCTCGCACGCCGCCTCGAAGGTGGCGGCCATCGCGACCGCGGTCGTGTCCGAGCCGCCGCGGCCGAGCGTGGTGATCTCCTTGTCGAGTGAGACGCCCTGGAAGCCGGCGACGATCACGATCGTGCCCTCGTCGATGCACTGGCGCAGGCGGAACGGCTTGACCGCGCGGATGCGCGCCCGCCCGTGCCCGCGGTCGGTCAGGATCCCCGATTGCGAGCCCGTGAATGAGGCCGCGCGCGAGCCCCGGTGCTCGAGCGCCATGGCGAGCAGCGCCATCGAGATCCGCTCGCCCGCCGACAGCAGCATGTCGAGCTCCCGGCGCGGCGGGCTCGGGTGGACCTGGTGCGCCAGGTCGAGCAGGTGATCGGTGGTTTCGCCCATCGCGCTCACCACCACGATCAGGTGGTGCCCGGCGCCGCGGGCCTCGAGGATCCGGTCGGCCACCGCGTCGATGCGCTCGGGAGTCCCGACCGAGGTGCCTCCGTACTTCTGAACGAGAACGGACATGGTCCGGTTCTTACGCCGATCCGGGGGCCGCGTCAATCGCGCAACCGCAACAAACCAGCGGCCTTGACACCATTGGCGGGCTCGGATAGATTTCCGCGGTCAGCACTCTGCCGGACCCGGCGAGAGGCACGATTCTGCGGAAGTAGCTCAGCCCGGTAGAGCCCCACCTTGCCAAGGTGGTTGTCGCGGGTTCGAATCCCGTCTTCCGCTCCATGCTGCGGCCGGCCTTGCGGGGCCGGCCGTTTTGCTGCCCGCTCCCCTTGCAGTCGGCCGCCGGACCCCGAACGAGCCCGAGCATGCCCACGAATTCCGATCTCGAACGCCTGCGAATCAAGCGCGACGACGATGTCGTCAAGCCATCGCCGTTCGCTTCCGGTCCGCCGCCCGTGCGCGTCGGGCGCGGGAGCCGGCGCGGGCTGTGGATCGGCAGCGCGATCGTCCTCGGTGCCCTCGTGGGCGCGTGGCTCGTGTTCGGCAGCCGTCCCCCCGAGGTTCGCACCGCGCCCGTCGAGCTCGAGGGCGGCATTTCCGCCCTGGGCACCTCCGGCATCACCGCGAACGGTTACGTGGTTGCGCGCACCAAGGCCTCGGTCGCGGCCAAGGTCGCGGGACGCCTGGCGTACCTGGGCGTGTCCGAGGGTTCGCGCGTCAAGAAGGGCCAGATCATGGCGCGCATCGAGGGCAATGAGATCGCCGCCTCGCTCGAGGCCGCGCGCGCGGGCGAGGGACAGGCGCGCGCGCAGCTCGCCCAGGCGCAGAGCGACCTCACGCGCGCGACCGCGCTCGAGGGCCGGGGCGTGATCTCGGCCGTCGACCTCGAGAACGCGCGCACGCGGCTCAACTCGCTCGCCGCCGGCTACCGCGCCGCCGTGGCCAACACCCGACTGGCGGGCGCGATGCTCGAGAACACGAATGTGCGCGCGCCCTTCGACGGCACCGTGCTTCGGAAGGACGCCGAGGTGGGGGAGATCGTCGCGCCCTCTTCCGCCGGCGGCGGGCTCTCGCGCACGGCGATCGTCACCATGGCCGACCTGGGCTCGCTCGAGGTCGAGGTCGATGTCAACGAGGCCTACATCGCGCGCATTACGGGCGGGCAGCCGGCGCGGATCACGCTCGACGCCTACCCGGACACCAGCTTCGCGGGCTCGGTCCGCCAGGTCGTGCCGACCGCCGATCGCCAGAAGGCGACCGTCCTGGTCAAGGTCGCGATCGACGACAAGGATTCGCGCATCCTGCCCGAGATGGGCGCGCGCGTGGACTTCGTGCCCGAGGGGCAGAGCATCGCCCAGGCCGCGGCGCCGCGCCGGGTCTGGATCCCGAAGACCGCGCTCGCGGCCGGCAACCAGGTGTGGATCGTCGCGGACGGGAAGGCAAAATCGCAAACGGTCACTCCGGGCCTGCAGGATGGCGCGCGCGTCGAAGTGAAGGACGGCCTCACCGGCGACGAGGTCGTGATCGTCTCCCCGCCCCAGGGACTCAGGGACGGCGCTCCAGTGCGCGTCCAAAAACCGTAGGAGGGCAGGTCGATGGCCCAGATCGAGGTCATGAACGTCCGCAAGGTCTACCGGCGCGAACAGTTCGAGGTGCCGGTGCTCGACGGCCTCACGCTCAACGTGGATGAGGGGGACTTCGTCGCCCTGATGGGCCCGTCGGGCTCGGGCAAGACGACCCTGCTCAACCTGATCGGCGGAATCGACCAGCCGACCTCGGGCTCGATCACGATCGAGGGCGTCGACACCGCCCAGCTCAAGTCGGGCGCACTGGCGAAGTGGCGCTCGCGCAACGTGGGCTTCATCTTCCAGTTGTACAACCTCATGCCGGTGCTGACCGCCGAGCAGAACGTCGCCCTGCCGCTCCTGCTGGTCAAGGGCATGAGCGGCAAGGAGCGCAAGGAGCGCGCGCGCCTGGCGCTCGACATCGTCGGCCTGGGCGAGCGCCTCGATCACTATCCACGCCAGCTCTCGGGCGGGCAGGAGCAACGCGTGGCGATCGCGCGCGCGATCGTGACCGACCCCCGCCTGATCCTCGCCGACGAGCCGACCGGAGACCTCGATCGCAACGCCGCCGAGGAGATCCTGAGCCTGCTCGAGAAGCTCAACACGCAATTCAAGAAGACCATCGTGATGGTGACGCACGATCCGCACGCCGCGTCCAAGGCGCACCGCATGGTGCACCTCGAGAAGGGCGTCCTCTCGGCGGCGGGAGCCTGACGATGGAACTGCTCTCCCTCGTCTGGACCAACCTGATGCGGAACAAGTTGCGCACGATCCTGACCACCCTGTCGGTGTTCGTGGCGCTGTTCCTGTACATCGCCCTGCACGGCCTGACCGACACGCTCAACGACACCATCCAGGTGGGTAGCGAACAGCGCATCATCACGCGCAACAAGCTTTCGCTCGTCTTCCCGCTGCCGATGTCGCAGCTCGAGCGCCTGCGCGCGACCGAGGGCATCAAGGCGGTCTCGTGGGCGAACTGGTTCGGCGGCACCGACCCGGTCGACGCGCGCGACTTCTACGCCCAGTTCGCGGTCGACGCCAAGACCTACTTCCCGATGTACGCCAGCGATTTCGAGATCGTCCAGGGCTCCGGGGTTCCTTCCGGCACGCCCACGATCCAAGGCGTCGACCCGAAGCTGGCCGCGTTCATGAACGAGCGCACGGCCGCGGTCGTGGGCGAAGGGTTGATGAAGAAGAAGGGGTGGAAGCTGGGGCAGACGATCTCGATCAACGGCACGATCTATCCCGGCTCGTGGCCGTTCACCATCCGCGCGGTCTACCGGCCGAAGGTCAAGGCGATCGACGACCAGACGCTGTTCTTCCACTGGGACTACCTGTACGAGAAGACGGGCCACCAGGCGATGGTCGGCATCTACAACATCGAGCTCTCCGATCCCTCGAGCGCCGCAGCCATCGGCAAGGCGATCCACGCCTCGTTCGAGAACTCCGCGAACGCGACCCACACCGAGACCGAGCGCGCGTTCCAGGCCGGCTTCGTCTCGATGTTCGGCAACATCCCGTTCGTCATCAACTTCATCGGGCTGGCGGTCGCGTTCTCGATCTTCCTGGTTGCCATCGTCACCATGATGATGGCGATCCGCGAGCGCACGAACGAGTTCGCCGTGCTCAAGACCCTCGGCTTCGAGAACGGCGCGCTGTTCGGGATGGTGATCCTCGAGGCGCTGGTGATCACGCTCACGGGCGGTGTCGCCGGGGCAGTCGCCGCCAAGCTGCTGCTCGAGTCCAAGGGCTTCCGCATGCCGTTCTTCCCGCCGCTCTCCGTCCACTGGGAAACGGTCGGGCTGGGCGTTGCGGTCGCGGCGGTGCTCGGCATCGTCGCCGGGGTGATCCCCGCCTGGCAGGTGTCGCGCCTCAAGATCGTCGACGCCCTGCGAAAGGTGGCCTGACATGGCGATTCCCCTCGGGTACAACGTGCGCAGCGTCCTCGGTCGCCCGTGGCTTGCGATCGCGACCGCGCTCGGCATCGGCCTGGTGGTGGCGATCCTCGTGCTCGCGCTCGCGCTGGCGAACGGCTTCGAGAAGTCGCTCGTCGAGACCGGCTCGCCGAACAACGTCATGGTGTTGCGCAAGGGCGCCGACAGCGAGCTCTCGAGCGGCATCAGTCGCGACGGCGCGAACGTGATCAAGTCGCTGGGCGACGTTGCGGTCGGCAAGGATGGGCGGCCGATGGCCAGTCCCGAGGTCGTGGTGCTGCTCAACCAGGAGCGCAAGAACAGCCGCGGCACCTCGAATGTGACGATTCGCGGCGTCGACCGCGAGGGACTCGCGCTGCGCGACGGCGTCAAGATCGTGGCCGGCCGCGACGTGCAGCCGGGCGCGGCCGAGGTCATCGTCGGCAAACGCATCGCGGACCGCTTCGAGGGCTTCGGCCTGGGCGACAAGGTGCGGCTCAACCAGCGCGACTTCGACGTGGTCGGACACTTCACGGCGGGGGGGAGCGCGTTCGAGTCCGAGGTCTGGGGCGACAACGCGGTGCTCATGCCGGTCCTGCGCGGCGACGTCTTCCAGAGCCTCACGTTCCGCATGAAGGATCCGGCGCGCTTCGCCGCGATCAAGCAGGAGCTCGAGCGCGACCCGCGGCTCGCCGTCCAGGTCAAGCGCGAGAGCGACTATTACACCGAGCAGTCGAGCAGCCTCGCGACGACGATGCGCGTCATGGGCTTCCTGATCGTGATCATCATGGCGGTGGGCGCGATCTTCGCGGCGATGAACACGATGTTCGCCTCGATCGGATCGCGCTCGCGCGAGATCGCAACCTTGTTGACGCTCGGTTTCCGGCCCGGCGCGGTCATGCTGTCGTTCATGGTCGAGTCGATCCTGATCGCGCTCGCGGGCGGGGTCATCGGCTGCCTGCTTGCGCTGCCGATCAACGGCACCGCCACCAGCACGACCAACTTCTCGACCTTCAGCGAGATCGCGTTCGCGTTCCAGATCACGCCGGTGGCACTGGCAATCGGGATGCTGTTCTCGCTCGTGCTCGGCATTGTCGGCGGCTTCCTGCCGGCCTGGAAGGCGGCCCGACAGCCGCTCGCGGCGGCCATGCGGGCCATGTAGACGTGGTTTACAAGCCCCGCCCAATTCCCCCGTTGACAACATTTCGATGATTAGCTAATTATAGAACCATGAACGGAGTCTTCAGGGCGCTCTCGGACCCGACCCGGCGGCGGGTGCTGCAGCTTCTGAGGCAGCGGCCGCTGACCGCGGGCGAGCTGTCGGCGCACTTCCCGGTCTCGAAGCCGACGATGTCGGCTCACTTCTCCGTGCTCCTCGAAGCCGACCTCGTCGAGGCGGAGAAGAGCGGCCGGACCATCGTCTACCGCCTCAAGATGTCC
>JBKJOC010000141.1:0-8673 GCA_046595725.1 Candidatus Eiseniibacteriota bacterium | reverse complement strand
GACTCCGACGCGAGCGGGCAAGCGAAGGCCGAGGTGGCGAAGGCGGCGAAGGGGCGCAGCACCGACCCCGAGGCGCAACGGCTGTACCTCCTGGCCCGGCACCTGGTCGAACGCCTCACCCGGGAGGACACGGCGAAGGCGATCGAGTACCTGAACCAGGCGCTGGCGCTCGAGCCCGCGTTTGCGCTTGCCTGGGCGTGGTTGGGGGTGGCTTCCATGCGGCAGGCCAACTATGGCGGGCATGGCATGGCCGACGGGATCGCGCGCGCCCGCGAGGCCATCGCGAAGGCGCTCGCGCTGGAGCCGGATCTGGCGGAAGGACACGCGGCGATGGGATGGCTTCAGACAACCTTTGACTGGGACTTCCGCGGGGCGCAGGCGTCGTATGCACGCGCACTGGAACTTGCGCCCGGGAATGCCGTGGCACTTCGCTGGGCCGGCACGTTGGAGCGGATACTCGGCCGACTCGACGAGGCGATCCGGCTGACGTCCCTGGCGCTGGAGCACGATCCGCTGAGCGCGAGTGCCTACACCAACCTCGGGAAGTTCCTCGAAGCTGCGGACCGCCTCCCGGAGGCGGAAGTGGCATACCGGAAATCGCTCGAGATCTCCCCGCAGGGGGCATCAGTGCACGCCCTCCTCTCCCTGGTACTTCTCGCCCAGGGAAGGAGTGAGGACGCACTGGCCGAGGCGACTCGGGAGTCGGATGAAGGCTGGCGCCTCTGGGCGCTGGCGTGCACGTACCATGGAGTGGGCCGCGCGGCGGAATCGGATGCGGCGCTCCGGGAGTTGATCGAGAAATACGCGGAGGGCTACGCCTACCAGGTCGCAACCGTGTACGGCATTCGCGGCCAGGCGGACACGGCCTTCGAGTGGCTGGAGCGGGCCTACGCGCAGGGGGACGGCGGGCTCCAATTCATGCGTTCGGAGCCGCGCTTGCGTTCCCTCGTGGGCGATCCGCGGTGGGGTGCGCTTCTGACGAAGGTGGGGCTCGAAGGGTCGCGGTTCTCCGCGGAGATTGCCCCGATTCCGTAGACAGTTCGGCTACGCTGCCCTGGCTGCTCGCGCCGTTACGAATGCGGCCGGCCTGGTGCGATCAACCCCGCGACGCAAAAACCTCCCCCGCCCGCAGGCAGAGGAGACTCAGACCGCACACAGCCACATTTGGCTCGGCGCATTGGTCAGTGTGCGAACCGGGTAGTCACCACGACGGCGCGAATTCGAGCATGGGGCTCAGCAGCTCGTCGGGTAGTAGGCCCGCGTCGCCGTGTCCACGTCGAGGCGAAGCCGGATGAGGCGATGGCGCACGTCATTCCTCGTACGTGAGTCCGGGGAGCGTGCATCCCATCGCCGCAGAATCTCTTCATACAGCTGAATCGCCCGCGCGCGATGGGCCGGCGCCTCGGGCACGTAGAGCGTGGGGTCCACGTATTCGTCCTCCGGCGATGCTTTTGCCAGGGACCACGCCGTCTCGTGGGCCGACGCGACCGTCAGAGCTATCCCCACCCATTCCGTCGATCGCGGGTGATCCCGAAGGAATCGTTCACCACGGTCGATGACGATGAAAAATTGCCCGCCGGAGTCAGCGAAGGCGTTGGTCTCCCAGCCTGTCTCCTGGAAGTAGAGAAAGGCGCGGTCGGACCATGGGTCGGATCCCGTTCCCAGAACCAGATCGCGTAGAAGCGATCCCGACGGATGCCACGTGCCGTCGTAATGCCCCCACTCCCCCTTGAGACCAATCGGGCCGAGGCTTGTCTCGATCCGTCGCACGACGGTCGTGTCACTCGTATCGTCAAAGGCCCATACCCAGTGGGTTGCCGCGTAAAGAACCCGGGCGCGGTCGTTCAGGGCGATCTTTGGGTGACCTTGCAGCCCACGGGAGCGGACCGCATCGATCGATCGGCGGATCGCCGGCAGGTCGTCGAGGCTCCGAGGGAATGTGCGCAGCGCCCGCGCCAGGTCTGGCCAACGCGCATTGAGGGCGGATTGGGTCCCCTCAGGCAAGGGCAACTTGGCGAAGCGCGTTGCTGGACCGTCCTCCTGGTATGCCGAGTCCGCCGTAGCTTCGTCCCGAAGCAAGGCACGACCCCAAACGTCCATCACCAAGAGCGAATCGTCGCCGGTTCCGTTCGCATCCCTGGTGAAGCCCAAGCGCAAGTGCCCAAGCGGGGTCGCGAAGATCTCCCATCCCTCGATCAGGCTCGGGTCATTCCATCGGAATGCGCCGGAAGGGACACCGCGCTGGAGGTCCCGCCGCGTCCTGAGCCCGGCGAGGATTGCTTCCCGCGTCTTGATGAGGCTCGCCCTCGTGAGGCCCGGCCCGGGTTTCGTAGTCCAGCGGACGCGGTCGATCGTGGGCCGCTCGGAGCCACCCAGGAGATACGCATAGAACTCGAGCGTTCCTCCGACCTGTGGGAATGCGCAACGGTAGATCCAATAGAGGTCGTGGTCGAGACTTTCATAGTCCACCGTGGTCTCACCCTGAAAGGTGACGCAGCCGCGATTCGGACTCTCCCGACGTCGACGCCAATCCATCCAGGGCGAGCCCAGGGGAACCCGGAGAACTTGCTCGAGCACCTCGGCCACGGCATGAGGACGATTGGCGGGGTCCGTCCACCAACGCGGCTCGCCCGGTTCCGGAGGCTCCCATCCCGTGATGGCCTCGCTTGCGAGGGTACGGGAAATCTCCACCCTGCTGCCGGCCTGCGCGGAGCTCGTGTCCGGATGGACTGGCAGGACACGACTGCCACCGACCTGTGCGATGACGGGACCTTGCAACCCGAGGAGTATGGCAAGCAGCAGCGAGGCGTACAGAATCGAGTGTGCCGGGCTCGGAAGTGAGAGCCGCCTGGCAAAACTTGGCATGGATAGACTCTACTCCTTCTCATGCGAGCGGCAAACCGGGCCCGCCCGCGCGAACCCGGTTCGTAGACTGAGACATCAGGGGGGTATGGCTCGGCGCATTGGTCAGTGTGCGAATCGCAGTGGACGGCATCCGCCTCCCCGGGTGAAACCAGATCGGAGGCCGGCACAAACGGGTGCGAGGCGCCAGCTCCGGGGAGTGCTATTGTCGTGGCTGCCTCAGGCTCGCACGTGCCCGCTGGGGGCACGTGAACGAGGCCTCGTGCGAACTCTTCGACAGGGCTTCAGGCTGGTTGCCCCTCTCCTTCTGGTCAGAACATGGTGCCGCGCTGGCTTGCAAAGACATTATTCATTCCTCTCCTCATGGCAGGACCGGCTCCGGGCGCTTTCGCCTGGGAACCAACCGGGGTTCCCGTGTGCGGCAATGCATGCGTTGCCTCCGCACAGTTGATCGTTCCCGATGGAGAGGGCGGGGCTTTCATCGCTTGGTGGGACGAGCGCAACTCCCAGGTGACGGCGTACGATGCCTACGTCCAGCGGATCACCGCCAACGGCCAAATCTCTGCAGGCTGGCCGACAGGTGGCCTCGCGGTGTGTACCCTCCCGAAGTCCCAGAGGATTCAATCGATTGCACTCGACGGGCAGGGGGGTCTCCTCGTCGCGTGGGTTGATCTTCGCAATGGCTTTCCCGGAACTACGTCCCAAGATGTGTACGCGCAGAGAATCCTCCCAAATGGCACGATCGCCCCCGGATGGCCGGAGAATGGAACTCCGGTGAGCCGCGGCGCGGACTATCAGGATAATCCGGAACTCATCCCCGATGGCAAGGGCGGCGCCTATGTGGCCTGGATGGACTGGCGGGACTACGCAACCATTCGCGCCACCAACATCTACGCCCAGCACCTCACCGCCGGCGGGCAGGTTAGTCCGGGCTGGCCGGCGGACGGTGCTCCGGTTTGCCTACAGCCAAGTGTAAGCCCCGCTGACTTGGTTCTCGACGACCAGGGCGGAGTCGTCGTGACGTGGCAGGATCTTCGACGCGGCGGCTACAATGGCGAGCTCTACGACCTGTACGCTCAGCGTCTCACCGCCGACGGGGCCCGGTACCCGGGCTGGGGGGAGAACGGTAGAATGCTCCTCGAGGACCGCGCATCGACACAGAAGAGGCTCGTCCACCCCGATCGGGCGGGAGGCTTCTACGTAGCCTGCGGCTTCGTCCCCCCGGGTTACATCGGAGATTCCGAATATTACGTCCAGCGCTTCACGTTTGATGGTCAGGTCGTGCCTGGGTGGCCGGCGGGCGGGCTCCTGGTGTGTGCCGCGGCTCAGGACCGATTCGGTCTCGCGGCGGAAACGGACGGTTTCGGCGGCCTTCTGCTCTCCTGGTATGACTACCGCGATCCCCGCGGCGGCAGTGACATCTATGCGTCGCGCGTCCTGCCGAGCGGCTCCCTCGCCCCGGGGTGGCCGGCGAACGGCTTGCTGGTGAGCGATCCGAACCAGGGATTGGAATACGACGCCGATATCGCGCCCGATGGCGCCGGAGGCGCCTACGTCGCCTACCGAGCGGATACAAACTCCGATCTGCCGAGCAAGTTGCAGCACCTTGATGCCCGCGGAGTGGTCGCTCCCGGATGGCCCGCGTTCGGCGTGCGGGTCTCTCCTTCCCTTGGCCAACTCTACCCCCAGCTTGCGACCGATGCCGCCGGGGGCGTCATCGTCGCCTGGGATGAGAGCGGAGGAGGCCGCGTCGGCATCTACGCGAAGCGATTCGCCGTCGATGGGCCGACCGCGACCTTGCTCTCGATCGCGCGGGCGGACGCGGCGTTCGACCACGTGACACTCATCTGGCAGGGAACGGACGCTGCCAGTCAGGGGCCAACGGTTGAGCGTCGAACGAACGAGATCCCCTGGGTTGCCGTGGGAACAGCCACGGTCGATGCTCCGGATCGGCTGCGCTTTGAGGATCGCTCAGTTGTGGCAGGCACACGGTACGCCTACCGCCTCTTGTACCGCAGCGCCGAGGGCGAGCAGTCCACAGCCGAGACCTGGGTCGACGTGCCGGCGCTCGCCCTGAGCCTCACGGGTTTCCGCCCGAACCCGGCCGTTGGCCGTACCACGCTCGTCTTCTCCCTGCCCGACGACCGGCCGTCGCGGCTGGAGGTCCTCGATGTGAGGGGGCGCGTTGTGCATTCCAGCGACGTGGGCGGCCTCGGCGCGGGGGCGCACGTTCTCCCGCTTTCCGGAGCTCTGCCACCGGGGATGTATTGGATTCGCCTCATCCACCCAGAGCGCACGCTGACGAGGAAGGGGCTCGTCGTTCGCTGATCGATCGTTGCGCCTTGGCGCCTTGGGCTATGAGGCGGCAAGTGTGGAAGGTGGCACTGCTCGGCTTGGAGGCGGGCTCGCCATGACCAGGACCCAATTAAATGAGCTCTGCACCCTGTGCCGTCGCCTCTCCGCAGTCCTTTTGTTCGCCGTGTTCACGCCTGGTTCGTCGGAGTCTGCGTGGCTCCCGGGTGGCACGCCGGTCTGTACTGAGCGCAACGGACAGTGGCTTCCGAGGGTCTGCGCGGATGGCGCAGGCGGAGCATACATCGCTTGGGCGGACGGACGTGCGTGGTCGGGAAGGCACGGCGACATCCCGTTGGCTCAGGTTTTTATTCAGCGCCTGCGCGCGGACGGCACTGCCTTCCCCGGGTGGCCGGTGAGTGGCCGACCGGTTACGGATCGAGCGACCGAGCTGACCAGATTCGAGGATCTGATCCCCGACGGGGCTGGCGGTGCCCTGGTCTCCTGGAGCGAAGAAGAAGAGCTGTATCTTGCTCGGATTCTCGCAGATGGAACGTTCCACCCCGATTGGCCCGCATTCGGCCTGGCGGTCTCCTCGGCTCCACTTCGGCAATACAGCTCCCGGATGGCATCGGATGGCACCGGCGGCGTGTTCTTGGTCTGGTCCGACGAGCGCAACAGCGGCATCTCGTTTAGCAGCACGGATCTCTACGCGCAACACATCTCGAGCCTCGGCCAGGTCGTGGAGGGATGGATTCCGGACGGCACCCCCGTCGACCTCACGCCAGGCAGCTCTGAGTTCCTTGGCCGGGTCATCCGATCCGGGGACGGGGGGATGATCGTCGCTTGGACTCGGTCGAACAGCTTGCGTATGCAGCACCTTACAGCGAGCGGGGGAGTTGCCACCGGCTGGCCCGCAGACGGGATCACGGTTTACCCCGGTTCGGCCTTGGACGTCTCTCTGGACGAAGACGGGGCGGGCGGAGGGCTCGTGGGTTGGGTGGCCTCCAACATTGTCTACGCCCGCCGCGTTGCGCCTGAGGGGCGGCTGGATGACCAGCTCGTCCTGAACCAGGAGGGATTCTGCAGAACTGTCGCGAGCGCACCTGGGTTCGGCAGCTCGATCCTCTTCGCCTGGACACGGGAGAACGCAGCGGGACCGAACCAGGGTCGCGTACGTGCCGGCAAGGTGGAGATTGGATGGCCGTCGCGACTTGCCCCGGGCTGGCCGGTGGGTGGAGTGCCCGTGAGCACGAGGAACGGAAATCAGGCGTATTCCTACGAGTCGACCCTCGCTGCTACATCCGACGGTGGTGCCTTCGTGGGGTTCTCCGTCTACGACAATTCAATGGGGACCGACATCTGGGCGCAACGTCTAGACACCCACGGAACGCCTGCCTGGGGACCGGAGGGGATGGCGATCACGCCCGCCGTGCAAAGTGAGCAGGACCTACCCGCGATCGCCGCCATCGATACCGCCCGGGCGATCCTCGCATGGACGGATTCACGGCAGGCCGGATCTGATATCTACGCCCAGCTTCTCGGGGCGGTCGACGGACCGGTGCCCACGCTCCTGTCGCTCCTGGACGTCGAGGCCGGGGCCGGGGGGGTCGTCCTGAGCTGGTACGGATCGGACGCGGCAAGTCTCACCCCAATCGTCCAGCGCCGGACCGAATCGACCGAATGGGAAGTCCTCGGCTCTCCCGTGAGCGAGGCACCGGATCTCCTGCGCTACGAGGATCGCTCGATCGTGCCCGGCACGCGGTACGCCTACCGACTTGCCTATCAAGAAGGGGGCGCTGGGCGATTCACGGAGGAGACCTGGGTCCACGTGCCAGCGATTGCCCTGAGCCTCGCCGGCTTTCAGCCGAATCCTGCGCGCGGGCGAGCCCTCGTGCGGCTCACTCTCCCGAACGCCACACCCGCCACACTCGAGGCGCTCGATGTGCGGGGCCGGATTGTGGGGTCGAGGGCCGTGGGCTCCCTCGGTCCCGGCACTCACGCCGTCGATCTCGATCCGTTCGGCCCGCTCAGACCCGGGATCTATTGGCTCAGGCTCACCCAGGCAGGCCACGTCTTGACCGCCAAGGGGATCGTTCTCCCCTGAATCGGCACCGTTAGCTTGGACATCAGAGACTTACCTGGGCTTCCCCAGTGCGGCCCCGATCTCTTCACGAATGATCTGCGGCAGCATCTTCCGGATCTGAGCCTGCACCTCGCGCTGGACCGCCTTCACCTTCGGGTGAGATCACGAGGGGCGGTAGCGACTCGTCACGTTCGCGATTCACTTCGGCAACGTGCATTCCAGTAGTCATCTGAGAATGACCGCCCGGCTCGCGTCCGAGGTCTCCCCCGTCTGGTCCGTGGCTCGGGCAAAGCAGATCCCGCGTACGAGCCTTCTGCCTACATCGAGAACGGCTGTCTGTTCTTCGTAGGGACCGCCTTCATTCTCCACAAAGCCAGCGGCAACCTTCCTCCCTCTCATTGTCTGGCCTTGCTGGCGGCCGCACTACGACTTGCCTTAATGCGCGACTCGAACTGTCCCACGGATCGATCATCATTAAGATCTATTGCGCCCGCTCCCGTTGCTAGAATTTCATATGCGTCGCCATGGCGTTGCCCCAGGAACACGATTGACGGCTTTCCGATCCGTGGCCCCCAAGCCGGCACTAATCCAAAAATCTTGATGATCGATGGAATGTCTGCGCCTGCAATTACGTGCATAACTCTAAGGCTTGCACATGTGGCCGCACCACCGTCGATTTGGCAAGGCACTCCGTCTGCGCTGGCAGCCTCTCCAACAACAATTACTGTCGCCCTTCTACTCAAACCGTCAAAGCTAACCGCATCACTTGCTGACTTTGGACTGTCCCCGTTCTTCGGACCAACAGTTATGACAGGTTCTCCAGCCTGATGGGTTGAACTTCGGTCTGAGTTTGCTTCTCCGCGGCTTCGCAGGTTGCCCCCTGAGCCACGATGTCTTCTGCCTCCGCCCTCCGAGTCATCTCCCTGCGAGCTTCGCTGCCGACTTCCACCGGCGTGCGATAGCCGAGACTGCTGTGCGGCCGCTGCGTGTTGTACTCCCAGCGCCACTGCTCGATGACGATCTTGGCCTCGCGCAGGTGAGCGAACCACTCGCGGTCGAGGCATTCGCCGCGGAACGTTCCGTTGAAGCTCTCGACGCTGCCATTCTGCCACGGCTTGCCGGGCTCGATGGTTGCCGTGTCGCTGTGGTTCATGAGGAGCCAGATCTTCAGCGCCCGCGCGATGAACTCAGGCCCGTTGTCGCTTCGCAGCACCGCCGGCGTTCCGTACTGCCTGAACAGCCGCTCGAGCACGGCGATGACCTGAACCGCCTTGAGAGACGTTCCGACCTCGATCGCCAGACACTCCCTCGTCCACTCGTCCTTGATCGTCAGGGCCCGGAACACCTGGCCGTTGCCGCAGGTGTCGTGCACGAAGTCGTAGGCCCAGACCTGGTTCGGGCCCGTCGGAGCGAGAGGTCGCGGCTGGCCGGTG
>JBKJOC010000106.1:0-6473 GCA_046595725.1 Candidatus Eiseniibacteriota bacterium | reverse complement strand
GACTACGACCTCAATGACAACACCCGCGCCGTCGCCATCTTTGCCTGCTACGGCGACGGCGACCTGTTCGACGCCGTGCAGATCCCCATCGACTTCTCGCGGCAGGCGGTCACGGTCAGCCCGCTGGCGACGATCTACCCGCTCATGCGAATGGCGGATTGCTATCGGCGCGGCGCGGTGCTGCTGGCCGACGCGCACTCCGCGCGGCTATTCACCATCGCGCTCGGCAGCATCGAGGTCCGCCGCGAGGTCAAGAACCCGCCCGTCCAACCGGACAACAGCGCCCCGGATCCGGCCCGCCGGGAGAGCCACGAGGCCGAACACATTCGGCAGCACGTTCGCCAGGCGGTGCATGCGCTCGACGAACTCGTGACTGAGACGCAGGCGGCGTGGATCCTCCTCGGAGGCGATCCCAACCTCGCGTCCGAGGTCGCGGCCGCGCTTCCTGCCGCGGCCCACGACGCCCTGCTCGGACGCTTTCCCTGGGACATGAAGATCCCCGAGTCCGGTCTGGCCGAGGCCGTCCACGAAGCGGTCGAGGCGCGCGAGCAGGAGATCCGCCGCGTACGCGCCGAGGAACTGGTGCGCACCGCGCCGCATGAGGGCGCGATCCTGGGAATCGCGCCGACGCTGGAGGCGCTCCTCGCCGCACGTGTCGGCGCGCTGATCCTGTCGGAGTCGCTCGCCCCGGAGATGGAGGGTTGGGCCTGTCGCGCCTGCCGCACGTTCGGCGCCGGTCCCGCCGCGGACCGCTGCCCGGTGTGCGATCGGCCCGAGGTCCAGGCGGTCTCATTGCGCGAGGAGCTGGGATCCCAGGGGCTGGCCCAGGGCGCCGAGGTCCACTTCGTGGAAGAAGGCGCGGTTCCCGAGTTCGACGCCCGGGGCGGCGTCGGCGCGTTCGCCCGGTATCCCTGAGTGGAGTTCGATCCCGCGGGATTCTCCGGACCGGATCGCTATCGCCTGCTCATCAGCATGATCGTCCCGCGACCGATCGCGTTGGTCTCGACGCGCTCGCCCGAGGGGCGGGCGAACCTCGCACCGTTCTCGTTCTTCATGGGGGTCTCCGGCGAGCCGCCCCTGCTCGCGCTCTCGGTCTCGACGCGAGCGGGCGAGCCCAAGGACACCGCGCGCAACCTGGTCGAGACCGGCGAGTTCGTCGTCAACGCAGCGACCGAGGAGCTGGCAGAGGCGGTAAACCAGGCTTCAGGGGACTGGCCGGCTGACATCGACGAATTCGCACTCACCGGGCTTACGCCCGCCGCCTCGGTCCAGGTCGCCGCGCCGCGCGTGCTCGAGGCCGCGTTTTCCCTGGAATGCCGCACGCACACCGTGGTCGCGCTGGGCAAATCGCCCACGGACACGCGCCTGGTCGTCGGCGAGGTGGTGTGGATCCATGTCAGGAGCGACGTGCTCGAGCCCGGGGCCGCGCCCTTGATCGACCCGGCGCTGCTGCGGCCGATCGCGCGCCTCGGCCGAAACCACTACACGAAGCTGGGCGAGATCTTCGCCATGGATCGGCCGCGCGTGAAGCCCTAACCAGCGTCGCCTTCGCGGTCCGGGCCGGGACGCGCATCGAGCGCCAGCCCGCCGGGCAGGCGCTGTGCGAGGACGAGCGCGTAGAGCGCACACGCGATCGCCACCCCGAAGATGATCTCCGGGCGCGTCGCGTCGACCAGGACGCCGCCCAGAGCCGGCAGCGCCGCCGCCGGCCCGACGAAAGAGTTCATGAGCCCGATGTAGGACGGCCGCCGCGCCACCGGAGCGATCGAGATCAGGAGGCTCTGGTAGCCGATGTTCGTACCGCTGACCGTCGCCCCCACGAACCCGAATGCCAGCGCGAGGACGCCGCCGCGCCACGGACCGGAAGCGGGCAGGAGCCCCGCCACCAGCGCGCACAGGGGCGCCGCCATGGCGAGGAGCGCGACCGCGGCCATGAGCGCGCGATAGCCGTAGCGCGTGGCGACCCGCTGCCACAGCGGGTTCGCACCCACGTAGCCGATGATTTTCGAAGTGAGGAAACCCGCCACGACCGGCGCCGCCAGCCCGAGCGAGCGCACCGCGTAGACCACGAGGAACGGCGTCGCCATCGCCGCGCCGGCGAGCGCGACGCGCGTGCCGAAGAGCGCGCGAAAGTCAGGGTCCCGCCAGGCGATCGACGCGTTCTCACGCAGGTGGGCGGCGAGGTGCATTTCCTTCCGGCTGACCTCGACTGGCGGCTCTTCGGCAAATGTGAACAGGATCGCCCCCGCCGCGATGAACAGCGTGCCGAGCGCGAACAAGGGGCCGAAGCGGCCGACAAAGTCCTCGCGCACGAGCAGGGACCTGACCACCAGCGCGCACAGCGCCGAGAGCAACCCGCCGTAGAACAGGCGCTGGGCCCACATTTTCGGGTGCCAGGACAGGGGAACGGTGCGCCCGACCACGTCGTAGAACGACACCGCCGAGAAGCCCCCGGCAAACGCGAACACGCCGAAGGAGACCAGGAACCAGAACAGCGTCGTGGCAGGATCGCGATCGCCCAGGAACACGATCGCCGAGAGCGCGCCGAGCATGCCGAGGATGCGCACCGCCGCCATCGCCCGGTAAAGCGGCAGGCGGCGCGAACGGCGCTCGAGAAACCGGATGGTGAGGAGCTGCGGCAGGTACC
Source organism: Candidatus Eiseniibacteriota bacterium (assembly GCA_046595725.1). GTDB lineage: Bacteria > Eisenbacteria > RBG-16-71-46 > RBG-16-71-46 > DASYSL01 > JANPEF01. Next base: position 3,826 of record JBKJOC010000106.1, on the reverse strand, counting down.
ATCCGATCTCGGTCAGGGCGACGGCGAAGCCGACGATCCAGCTCCGGGTCGTGAGCTGGCTGACGAGGAGCGCGAGCACGGTGGCGGGGTCGATGAAGGTCTCGCCGATGTTGAACGAGATTCCGTTCCACACCGACAGCCGGTAATTGCGACGGGCGCTCGACATGCCCGGCACGCTACCTCACCCAAGCAAAACGACCCCCGACCCGGGGGCCGGAGGTCGCGTTCGCTGCTTCGAGCTTCGAATCGATCAGTCGCGGTACTGCGACTTGATCGCGCCCCACGTCGACTTCGTCGCCGACGTCGGGCAATTGAGGTCGATCTTGCCGTCATACAGGGCGACATAGCCCTGGAGAACGTCCGCCGGGCGCATGCTCCATCCGCCGACCAGGCGGAACGGGCAGGGATTGCCGCCGACCGACACGCGGGACAGGGCCGAACCGCCCGTCCAGGCGCCGTTCGCCGGATCCCCGCTGTCGACGGAACCGTTGACGTACGCCCCGGTGCTGTTGACGCGCGTCACGGTCACGGTCAACGTCGGGATATTGCCGGAGAGGAAGAGCGTTCCATCGATGAAGGTCGACGGGACGGTGGCATTCGGCGGATTGATGCCGAACGCCGCATTCCGCGGCGATCCCTCGTAGATCACGATGTTGCCGCCGGTGTACACGGTCTTGTACACGCTCAGGGTGGTTCCCGCGGTGATGGTGGTGCCGGCCGCGGTCGTCAGTCCGGAGAGGTAGTACGTGTACTCGGTTCCCGGCGTGTTCGGATTGGTCGTGCCGAGCGGTCCGAGGAAACCGTTGATCACGCCCACGGCACTCAATTGGCTGCCCGGTGCGCTGAGCTTCGTCGTCGTGTTGTAGTTTGTTTCCCATGCGTAGCTGTCAGGACCCCAGTCGATCACGGTTCCCGTCTGGGCGAACGCGGAGATCGGGACCACGAACAGCGCGGCCGTCAAGGCGAGCCTGAGTAGTCTTCGGGTCATTGCCGTCCTCCTTCAGTCGAGCGGTTGCCAAAAAGGGGGGTCGCTCGACGTGTCGTGCTGAACTAGTGCCGGTAGAGGTTCTTCACCTTGCCCCACGAAGTATTATTGGCGGGCACCGGACCGGGGACGCGAACCTGGCCGTCCACCTGGTGCACGTAGCCTTCCGGAGTCCCCGTTGCGCTGCCGCTCGTCAGGCCGGCAAACGTCCAGCCGTTGAGCGAAGCAGGCGGGATCGAGCCCTGCTGGGTTCCCTCGTCGAACGTGATGTCGCCGTTGAAGGAGCCGTTGTTGTTCGAAAGGTCGAGGGTGAGGATGAAGTTGCTCACCGCGCCACCGAGGATCAGCGTGCCGTCCGTGAACGTCGACGGCGCCGTTGCATTCGGAGGATTGACCCCATAGTTGCGAGTCGTGCCGCTGGTCTTCGAATCCTCGAAGATGCGAAAACGGCCGTTGCTGTAGAACAGGAACAGGTACGGCGGCGCGGACTCGCTCGCGATCGCGGTCAGGTCCTTGAACTGGTACGTGTACTCGTTGTTGGCGAAGTCCGTCGTGAGCAAGGCCGGATTGACCTGCACCACGTCGCCTAACGAGTTGTACACGTCGCCGATGTTTCCGAACCCGGGCGTGTTGTTCGGGTCTTCATAATCGAAGCCCCGGAAGTCCGCCAGGAACTGGTCGGCGTGGGCCATTGCGGGCAACGTCAGCACCGCGGCCGCCGCCAAGAGTACAAAGTAGTCTCTCATTCTCATCGGTCACCTCCTCGAAACCGCCCCTGCTTCCCGGGCTCGCCCCGAGTCTGGGGCATGCGCCTGGGTAGCGTCAGACGCGAACCGCATGTGAAGAAACGCAGGCCATCGAATGGCAGCCTTCGTTCCCTCGTGCGCCCATCGCCTCCCTGAAAATTCTCGGCAGAATGGCGAGCCGGTGCGTGCGTTGCCGCACGCGCCATCCATGTGCGCGACCATGCCGGGGGAAGCAAGGGCGCGTACATTTCCAATGATCCGCCGGATGAAATCGACGCGATCGCGTCGGAGAAACTTTCCCTGTCCCCGGGTCGGGCTGTCCGAAGCGACCATGGATGGAGCTGCAAGACCCGTTGATTCCGACGATTGCAGGGAAGCTGAGCAAGCCGGCGGAGACTACCAAGCCCTGTTGGGGGTGTCAATTTGCAATGCTCCGGCTCAAAGTTTTCTCCAAAGCCTACCTCGTGCTCCGAAGATTGCGCCTGGCTTCCAGGGCCCGGGCCCCGCGACTCGCGCCCCGTCCTGGTTTCCCGCCCCGGCCCCATCCCCGGCTTCGCCGCCGCCGAATTCATTCCGGTCATCAGCTCCAAATCTTTCTATCGCTGTAGTTTAGGGAATTATATCTCGACTGTGGGCGCAATCTTCGGAGCACCGCCCTCGTTCAGGAAGGCGGAGAGGTCGGCGCTGCCGCTGCCGCCGGTCAGGCCGAGGAAGATCTCCTCGAGCGACGCCTGCGTCCGCGCCTGCTCCCTGAGCTCGCCGAGGGTCCCGATCACTGCCAGTCGTCCCCCCGCCAGGATTCCCACGCGGTCGCACAGGCGTTCGGCGATCTCGAGCACATGGGTCGACAGAAAGACCGCCTTCCCCCGGTCGCACAGCCCGCGCAGCAGGTCCTTGATCGTCCGCGCGCTCCGGGGATCGAGCCCGATCGTCGGCTCATCGAGGAAGAGGACCTGGGGATCGTGCACGAGCGCACCGGCGAGCGCCGTCTTCTGGCGCATCCCGTGGGAGTAGCCCTCGATCAGGCCGTCGGCTGCCGCCTCCAGTTCCAACAGTTCGAGCAGCGCGCCGGCGCGCCGGTCGGCGACGTCGCGCGCGACGCCGTGCAGCGCGGCGCTGAAGGCGAGGAACTCGCGGGCGCTCAGCTTGTCGTAGAGGAAGGGCGTGTCGGGGACGAAGCCGAGGGTGGCGCGCGCGGCCAGGGGCTCACGCGTCAGCGAGTGCCCGCCGACGAACGCGTCGCCCGAGGTCGGGAGCAGCAGCCCGGTCAGCATCCGCATGGTGGTGGTCTTTCCCGCGCCGTTGGGACCGAGGAAGCCGAACAGCTCCCCGGCTCGGACCTCGAAGTCGACACCGTCGACTGCCAGGACGTCGCCGAAGCGGCGGGTCAATGCCACCGCTTGCACGAGCGGCGGGCCGGCCTCGATCACGGGGTGCGGCGGGCGCCGTCGAGCGCGCGCGAAAGCTCGCCCGCCTGGCTCGAGAGGCGCGACACCAGCTCCTGCTCGAGGCCGGGACGCGCGGCCAGCTCGCGTGCGGTGCTCGCCGCCAGCGAAAGCGGACCCTCGAGCTCGTCGACCAGCGCGTTGTGGGCCTCCGCCTTGCCTTTCCTGCGCGCATCGTCGATCCGCGTGGCTTCGTTTCGCGCGCGCTCGCTCATGTCGCGCGCGATGCCCATGAGTCCGGCCGGGCGCTGGCCCTGCCATAGCGGGACCAAAATCACGTGCATGGGAACTGCGGTCCCATCGGGCGCGAGGAAATCGATCTCGAGCGAGCTGCGCTGGCCGGCCAGCGCGCGATCGAAGCCGTCCCGCGCCAGCGCCCGCCCGGACGGCACCACCAGGGACTCGCAGGGACGGCCGACGATCTCGGCGGGATGAAGTCCCAGCGTCTCCTGGATGCGGCGATTGACCAGCGTGACCGCGCACGAGGAGTCGAGCGTGAAGATGACGTCGGAGGCGACGTCGAACAACTCGTGGTAGCGCCGCTCCGACTCGGCGAGTTCCCGGTAGGCGCGCTCGAGGTCGAGCATCTTGTCCTCGAGCTTGCGCACCAGGCGCTCGTTGTACTCGCGCAGGTAGAGCGGCTCGGCCAG
>JBKJOC010000102.1:0-3012 GCA_046595725.1 Candidatus Eiseniibacteriota bacterium | reverse complement strand
TGCACCATGAGCGACTTCTGCTTCTTGTTGACCTCGACCACGGCCTCGACCAGGAGGAACGGCGTGCCCGCCTGGCGCGCGAAGCTGGCCAACGCCATCGTGTCCTTGGGGAAGCACGAGCCGCCATAACCCGGGCCCGCATGCAGGAACTTGGGACCGATCCTTCGGTCCTGCCCCATCACGCGCGCCACCGTCTGCACGTCCGCGCCCACCGCCTCGCACAGGTTCGCAACCTCGTTGATGAAGGAAATCTTGGTCGCGAGGAACGCGTTGGAGGCGTACTTGATCAGCTCGGCGGTTTCGAGGTTCGTCACCGTGATCGGGGTCTCGAGCAGGTAGAGCGGTTCGTTCAACTCGCGCATGAGCCTCTCGGCGCGCGGCGTCTCGGCGCCCACGACGATGCGGTCCGGGCGCATCGAGGTCTCGATCGCCGAGCCCTCGCGCAGGAACTCCGGGTTCGACGCGACGTCGATCGTGGCGCGGCGGCCGGCCTTTTTCTGGAGGGCGGTCCACAGCTTGCGCGCGGTGCCGACCGGCGCGGTCGACTTCTGCACCACCACCTTGTAACCCGTGACCGCCTTCGCGATCGTCTCGCCCGCAGCGAAGATGGCGGTCAGGTCCGCCGAGCCATCCTGCTTCGGCGGTGTGCCGACGGTGATGAAGATCACGTCTGCCCAGCGCGCGGCCACCGTCAGGTCGAGTTCGAACGACAGCCGCCCCGCCTGCGCGTTGCGTTCGACCAGCTCCTCGAGGCCGGGCTCGAAGAACGGAATTTCGCCCGCGCGCAGGCGCGCGATCTTCGCGGCGTCGACGTCGACGCACCGCACCTCGTTGCCGAAATCCGCCAGGCACGCGCCGGTCACCAGGCCCACGTACCCCGTTCCCACCACGGCCACCCGAATCATGAGCCTCCTCGAACCGCCAGGCCGACCTCGCGGCGTGCGCCGTCGAGCAGGGCTTCCAGCGTCTGCGAAATCGTGTGGCGCGGCGCATAGCCGAGCGCGTTGAGGCGCGAGGCATCGCCCACCAGGTAGGTCAGGTCGGCGGGCCGGAGCCGCGCCGGGTCTTCGACGACTTCGATGGGCGCGCGCGCGTGCAACAGCAGCATGCGCAAGAGGTCGCCCAGGGCGAGCCCGCATCCGCTCGCGACGTTGTATGCCGAGCCGGCCTCGCCGCGCTCGAGCAGCAGCAGGTAGGCGCGCACGACGTCACGCACGTCCGAGTAGTCGCGCACGGGCGACAAGGCACCGACCTCGAGCCGGTACGGCCCGTTCCCGCCGCGCTCCTGGCGCGCCTCGCAGACGGCGATCTGCTGCGCCCACGATGCGAGCGCGAACACGGGGCCCTGCCCCGGTCCGGTGTGGCTGAACGAACGCGCGACCACGATCTTCATGCCGTAGCCGCGCGACCACGCCGAGGCCAGCGCCTCGGCCGCTGCCTTGCTCGCGCCGTAGGGGCTGACCGGCGCCAAAGGCGCATCCTCCGTCACGGGCCGATCGGGCTCGATCCGGCCGTAGACCTCCGACGAGCTGACCAGCAACAGCGGGCCTTCGAACTTCGCTGCCCGCGCCGCCTCGAGCAGGGCCAGCGTGCCGCGCGTGTTGGCGGCGAAGGTGCCCCACGGATCCTCGAATGACTTCGCGGCCGAGGCCTGCCCGGCGAGGTGCACGATTGCGTCGGGACCCCACGCCAGCGCCTCCCTGCCGCCTTCCGGGCCCTGGCTCACGTCCCAGCGCGCATAGCGGTCGAGCTCGGCGTCGCCCGTCAGCGAGGCCGGGGGCGAAGCCTCGAGACTCGCGCCCCACGCCCGTCCCCCCGCAGCGCGCACGGCCCGCACCAGGTGCGCGCCGACGAATCCCCCCGCCCCGGTGATCAGCAGGTTCATCGAGGAAGCAAGCGGGTTCGCGCGGCTCACACCGGCACGCGCGCGGGCTCGGCGCGGCGCCAGTATTCGAGCATGTCGGCCAGGGTCTGCTCGAACGGGATCGACGGTTTCCAGCCCGTTCGTTCCGTGAACCTGGAATGGTCGCCCAGCAGCACGGGCACGTCCGACGGACGCAGCCGCGCCGGGTCCTCGCGCACCTCGATCTTGAGCTTCGTCATGGTGAGCAGGAGGTCGAGCATGTCGCGAATCCGCCAGGCGGTGCCCGAGCAGATGTTGTAGACCTCGCCGCCCTCGCACATTTCGAGCGCCAGCCAGTAGGCGCGCACCATGTCGCGCACGTCGGTGAAATCGCGTCGCGCCTCGAGGTTGCCGACGTGGATCACGGGGGGCTTGAGCCCGCGTTCGATGTCCGCGACCTGCTTGGCGAAGTCCGAGGCGACGAAAACAGGGCCGCGGCGCGGCCCCTCGTGATTGAAGCCGCGAGTGCGCACGACGTCTGTCTTGTAGGACATCCAGTACTGGTAGGCGAGAACGTCCTGCGCCACCTTGCTCACCGCGTAGGGGGAGAGCGGGCGCAGGGGGTTGGTCTCCTTGATCGGCAGCTCGTCCTCGTAGACCATGCCGTACTCCTCGCTGGAGCAGGCGATCTGGATGCGCGGGTTGATGCCGATGCGGCGGCAGGATTCGAAGATGTGGAGCTGGCCCAGGATGTTGGTCGTCAGGCTCTCGGTCGGAGCCTTCCACGATGTCGGAACGAAGGACTGCGCGGCGAGGTGGAAGATCCACTCGGGGCGGATCTGCTCGAGCGTGTCGCGGGTGGACTCGGCGTCTCTCAGGTCGCATTCGACGAGCTGGATCCGGTCCCGGAAATGCTCGATGTTCTCGGTCCGGCTGCGCCAGCGCTGGATCCCCCAGACCTCCGCGTCGCCGCGCTCGAGCATGTAATCGACGAGGTGGCTGCCGGCGAACCCGGTCACCCCCGTCACCAGCACGCGGCGCATGGAACATCCTTTCACGGGTCGATCGGATCGACGGGCCGGTCGACGGGCGCGTCGACGTGGTTCCGGAATGACGCGCTGCCGAGGGACAGACCCGCAGGATAGGGGTGTCCGCGCCGCACGGTCAAC
>JBKJOC010000185.1:0-3967 GCA_046595725.1 Candidatus Eiseniibacteriota bacterium | reverse complement strand
CCGCGCCATGGAGCGCGAGCGCGACACCGACCGGGATCGTCACGGTGACGGTCTCGGAATACGCCTGCTCGCCGTCCGTGCCCACCCCGCCGAGACGATACGAATAGGTCTGGCCCGGGCGCACGTTCGAGTCCTTCAGGATGAGCAGGCCCTTGCCCTGGATCTCGGGCGAGCCGATCACGTCCCACTCGCCGCCCGCGCCGAGACGATAAGACGTCCACTGCGCGGTCTGCGCGTACGAGCTGTAGAACTCGATGCGCACGCCGTCGGACGCTCCCTGGACGTAACCCGGCGCCACGAAGATCGGCGTCGCGGCATCGAGCCAGCCGATGTCCGACATCTGGTTGAGCGTGAGATCGACCGTCGAGGACAGGTTGTTGTTGATCGCCGGCTCCATCAGCAGGTTCGGGTTTGCCGAAACGTCCCAGTGCGAGACCGACGAACCGCCCTGGAACGGGTTCGGCGCGTACATGAAGACGCGGTTTGCCGCGTCCGCTCCCGCCTTGACGGTCGGGTCGAGGATCAGCGTCACGTTCTGTCCGACCAGGTTCGCCTTGAGCAGGTTGCCGTCCGCCTGCGTCACGCGCACGGCGGGAATGGTGATCGTAGCGTCCGCGCCACCGAGTCCGGCCGGTGGGCAGCCCGCGGCGTTGTCGGCGACGATGACGGCGATGGCGCCCGCATTCTGACAGTTTTTCACCTTGATGACGAAGCCGCACGTCCCGCGATTGACGAGCGCGATCTGGCCGGTCAGGCTTCCCGGCGTGAGCGCCTCGCACGCGTCGCTCAGGTCGGGAGCTGCGACGCCGTCGTTGACCAGCACGACATTGCCGGTCAAGCCGGCGTTCGTCAGCGGTCCACCAAACGAAGCCAGGCCGACCTGGTAGTCGCCGGCGATGATCGCCGGGGCGTTGACGCGCAGCAGCGGGCGGGCACCGAGATAGGACGCCGAGTTGGCAACCACGCTCGGGCCGTCCCAACGCAGGTTACCGCAGCTGATCGCCGAGGCGGCGCGCTGAGCAGCGGTCGTTCCGACGTCCCAGTGCTGACCCGTGGCGGCGTCGTACAGGAACTTGTCGAAGATCGTCGGCAATCCGGTGTTGTAGTTGCCCGTCGTGCCGCTGGTCGAGGTGCTGAAGCCCAGGCCGTGGCCAAGCTCGTGAAGCACGACCGGGAGCAGCTCGATGTTCGTGCCTTCGTTGCCGTCGACACCCAGGTACCAGCCGGTTCCACCCAGGCAGGTGGCCGCGCCGTTGAGGTTCGAGTTGAAGGTGGCGTTGATGTCGTTGGCGGCCGGGTTCAGGTCCACGCCGCCCAGCTTGTTCGCCTCGGCCACGTGGTACCAGTGGCCGGTGAACGGAGCGCCGGGGAAGTCCGCCCAGATCTGCGTCGGACCCGCGCTGCCGAGCACCGCACTGGTGGCGGTGCAAGTCTGCGGGTTGAACTGGGCGTTGACGAAGATGGGAACCGTGCTCGGGAGCAACGCGCCCCAGATGTTCGCGGCGTACTGGAACACGTACAGGCGCTGGGCGCCGACCGTGGTGCCGGGATTCCCACCGACCGGGGCGACCACCGTCGGGTCGTTGAAGCCTTCACCCACGCCGTCGTTGTTGACGATGTTGATGACGGCTGCCTGAGCCACCGGCGCGAGGATCGCGCTCGTCATGCCGAGCGCAAGAATGCCTGCAAGAAGACCGTTCGCAATCCGCATGCTACTTCTCCTCGAGCGCGGAAGGCGCGGTATGGGACACCGGGGCATCGAGCGAAGGGGTCTCGACGCAACCGAAGACGAGCTGGCCGTTCGCGGCGCGGCGAATGGTTCCGAACTCCTGGAAGCGGCCTTCGAGGTCGAGGCTCAGCATGCCATTGGGATGGACGACCTTGGTCAGGCCGACGTCGGAACGATTGAGATCGTCGCTCGGCAGGGTCTGCTGAACGGCTTCGAGTTCGGCCATCTGCGAGGGTGTCGGGAGTCCCAGCTCACCGCTCTCCGGATCGATGCCGACCACCAGGCCGTGCACGCCGGCCGGGCGCGCGGTCTTCGCGGCAAGCCTGGCCTGGGGCGAACGCCTGGCCGCGGCGAACGAAGCCGGAGCCACCCTGGTCGCGCGGGCGCAGCACGCATCCGTGGTCGTGCACTTCTCGGCCGATGCGGTCGCGACCGACGCCTTGGCGGCGGGCGCAGCAGTGTCAGCGCGGCGTTGGTTGGAGCTCGCGCTGACGACCGCAATCGCGGCCACCAATCCGAACGCCGTCCAGGCACCGGCCTGAAGAATGGATCGCCTCATGGGAGTTCCCCTTTGGTCAAATCAAAATGCGGAATACAGATCGGCGACACAGGATCGAGCCGTCTCCGCATACCGGGGCACACGAAGGGGACATCTGCCCGGGGGGATCGGTGTCTGCCATGGTTCTTGAATTGCGGGACAGCACGATCCCGGGCGAGGGCCTGAAGCTCGCCGACAAGAATAGTGGATTTTCCTGCACACTTCAAGTTGAGTTTCGACAGTTGCTTGACAAACAGGCCGGAAATCACTTCGCGGCGCGGATCCGGTCGTGGGAGTCCTCAGACGTCGAAGTGCACGCCCTGGGCGAGCGGCAGTTCCTTGCCGTAGTTGATCGTCACGGTCTGGCGGCGCATGTAGAGCTTCCAGCTGTCCGACCCGGCCTCGCGCCCGCCGCCCGTGTCCTTCTCGCCACCGAACGCGCCACCGATCTCGGCGCCCGAGGTGCCGATGTTGACGTTCGCGATTCCGCAATCCGAGCCCGCGGAGGAGAGGAAGCCCTCGGCCTTTTGCACGTCGCGCGTGAAGATCGCCGAGGACAGTCCCTGCGGCACGCCGTTGTTGACTGCGATCGCCTCGTCGATGTCCGAGATTTCGATCACGTACAGGATGGGCGCAAACGTTTCCTCCTGCACGATCGGCATGTCGGCCCTCGCCTGGACGATCGTGGGCTCGACGAAGTGGCCCGGGCGGTCGAGCTTCCGGCCGCCATAGAGGATGGCGCCGCCCTCGGCCTTCGCACGCTCGAGCGCCTTCTCGTAGTCGGCGACCGCGTGCTCGTCGACCAGGGGTCCCATCAGCGTGCTCGGGTCGGTCGGATCGCCGATGCGGACCGAGGCGTAGATCTTCTTCAGGCGCTCCACCACCTCGGCGGCGACACCCTTCTGGACCAGCAGCCGGCGCGTGGACGTGCAGCGCTGGCCGGCGGTGCCGCAGGCCGCAAACGTGACGGCCCGCACCGCAATGTCCAGGTCTGCGTCGTCCATGACGACGATCGCGTTGTTGCCGCCCAGCTCGAGGATCGTGCGGCCCATGCGCGGTCCGACGACCTCGGCGATGCGGCGGCCCATGCGCGTCGAGCCGGTGGCGGAAATGAGGGGCAGGCGCGGGTCCTTGAGCATGCGCTCGCCGACTTCCTCGACCGAGCCCATGACCATGCCGAACAGGCCGGGGCAGTCGAACTCCTTCATCAAGCGATGGCAGATGTTCTGCACCGCGATCGCGGTCAGCGGCACCTTGTGCGACGGCTTCCACACCACCGGGTCGCCGCACACGACCGCCAGCGCCGCGTTCCACGCCCACACCGCGACCGGGAAGTTGAACGCCGTGATCACACCGCAGACGCCGAGCGGCTGCCACTGCTCGTACATGCGGTGGCTCGGGCGCTCGCTGTGCATCGACAGCCCGTAGAGCTGGCGGGAAAGGCCGACCGCGAAGTCGCAGATGTCGATCATCTCCTGGACTTCACCGAGGCCCTCGGAGAGCACCTTTCCGTTCTCGAGCGACACCAGCATGCCGAGGTCGTTCTTGTGCTCGCGCAGGGCGTTCCCGAGCGCGCGCACCAACTCGCCGCGGCGCGGCGCCGGAACCGTGCGCCAGGTCGCGAACGCCCTGGTCGCGGCCTGGATGACCACCTCGTAGTCCACGGCCATGGCCTGGCGGACCCGGGCGATCGGCTCCCC
>JBKJOC010000013.1:0-4396 GCA_046595725.1 Candidatus Eiseniibacteriota bacterium | reverse complement strand
TCGGGTTCGGGGTCCTGGCGCCGCTCGGGCTCCTCGGCGCGTGGTGGGGGCGGGGCAGGCGGCAGGCGTTCCTCCTCGCCTCAATCCTGGTCGGGCTCCTGACCGCGCTGCTGTTCTTCGTGTCGTCGGAGTACCGCCTGCCAGTCGTGCCGGTGCTGGCGATCTTCGCGGCGCATGCACTGGTGACGATCGCCGCCGCGGCTTCCGGGCGCGGCGTGCGCAGCAGGACGCGGACCACAAGCCTCGTGACGGCGGCGGTCGCACTGCCGCTGCTCTTCTGGTTCTGCCACGCGCGCCCCACGGCGCTGGTGGCGCAGACCCGCCTTCACGACGATTACACGAAGTTCGGGACTCTGTTCGCCCGGCGCGGCGAATTTCCCCGCGCGCGCTCCCTCTACGAACACGCGACCATGATTGCGCCCGACTACGGACCGGCATGGCAGGGGCTGGCGAGCGTGCTCGAGCGCACCGGCGACGGCGCGGGCGCGTTGCGCGCCGCCCAGCGTGCCCGCGCTTCGGGCGCGGGCCCGGCGGCCGAGGGCAAGACCCCGGCAAGCGCCATTGCGGACTCGGGCCTGGCCGCGGCGGCTCGCTTCCAGGCCGGCGACTTCGCGGACGCGCTCGGACGCTTCCAGCGTCTCGAGCAGGCAGCGCGTGCGCTCGGCGACACCTCACTCGCCGACGGGCTCCTCAACAACGTGGGACTGGCCCGCTTCCGGCTGGGCGACCTCGAGGGCGCGGCGCACGCGTTCGAGCAGGTCATTGCCGAGCGTCCGCGTGCGGTCAAGGCGCACTACAATCTGGCGCGGGTACGCGCCGCGCAGGGACGCGTCGCCGAGGCGGAGGCCGGACTCGAGGCCGCGCTCCGCATCGACCCGCGTGCGCCCGGGGTGCGCGAGGAGCTCGCGGCCTTGCGCTCGCGGAGGACGGAGGCTCCATGACCGACGACGCGGTTCAGCCAAAAGCCCCCGGGCGTCATGCCCGGGGGCTTCGCGCGTTCGGGCGAGCCCGCGAGGTTGTCTGTCAGGAGTGCGAGGCGGCGTCGTCGGGTTCGGCTTCACCCTCTCGCCTCGAATTCACCTGGGTGCCGGGTTCGGCCGCGGCCCCATCGTCCTGCAACATGCTCTCGGGCCCGAGCAGCTCGCCGAGGTCCTCCTCGGGCTTGATTCCCGCCGCCCGGTCGTCGCGCCGTGCCTGTTGCGTCGCGCGCTTCGCGTTCTGGCGCGCAGTGCGCGCCTGCTCCTTCTGCCGCTTGAGAAAGCTTGGTCCGCCTCTTCCTGCCATCCGTTCCCTCCCCGATCGCCTGGGTCACTGGTCCATCCTGCCGGCTTGTGCTTGACCGCATCCTAACAGGTGGGAGGTTCCGGGCGCATTCCCGTTGCACAGGCGCCGCGCCGTCCGCACTCGAGGGTGGTGCCCCTGGCGGTTTTCTCGACCCCGGAAGGGCTTCCGGGGCGTCTTTCAGCCGGCTCGGCGGTTGCTTGCTTCGGTGAACCGAAATGAAGCAATCCCCGTCATGCGCGAGCAACTATGCAATCGGCCACAATCGAGCGAGCCCCGGAGCCCAGCGCTCCGCCGGCACCTTAGCCAGGAGTGCGACGAACTGGACGAACCCGAGCACGCCGGTCGCGCTGAAACGCAGCGCTTCCATCAGCCGCCGAGCAGACGGGCGGGATGAAGGTGATGGGGCCGCCGCCGTTCAAGGCGCGACCTCCTGCGTCAGGCGATGCGGCGGGCTCCCTGCGTGACGCAGTTGCCGCCGTTCTGTCGTCCCTGCTCGAGCGTGCGTTCCGCGACCGAGAACAGCGCGTCGACTTCAACGCCGTCCTGGGGGAACGCCGAGACGGCAATCGTCAGGGTGATGCTGCCGGCTTCCGCATCCGCGATCGTGGCGGCCTGGACCGCGGCCCGCATGCGCTCGGCGACTTCCTTCGCGGACTCGAGGCCGGTCTGCGGAAGGACGATCACGAAACCCTCGCCCTGCCGCCCGAGCACGTCAAAGGCGCGTACCTGCGACGCCAGGAGGGTGGCCACGTCCTTGCGGATGCGATGGGCACGCGCGGGCCCCACCGCATCGTCGGACGACTCGAGCTCGTCGAGATCGACCAGCAGGAGCGAGAGCTCCTGGCCGAAGCGCTGCGCGCGGCGCACCTCGCGCTTGAGCGCCGACTTGATGAAGCGTGCGTTATAGATCTCGGTCCCGTCGTCGGTGATGGCGAGCCGCTCGTTCCCCGCGGAGAGGCGCGCGTTAACGAGCGTGACGCTGAGCCACGCCGCGAGCAGCAGCAGGAGCTCGGTCTCGATCGCCGTGAACTTCGCGCGGCCGCGCTTGCGGTAGGCGGCGATGTAGGCCGGCGCGGGATGACGCTGGTCAATGGGCGCGAACAGCACGGGTCCCGCCTCGACGCCGGGGCAGGAGTCACCCGCGGCGAACGCGGCATCGTCAGACAAGTCGGCCACGGCGAGCGCACGACGCCTGTCGCCGAGCGCCTTGAGCGCGGCGCTCTCCTTGAGCGTGATGGGCAGGGAGCCGGGAGTCTCGCTGCCCGCGTAGAGGACGAGGCGTTCGCCGCTCCGATGCAGGGATCCCAGCACGAGGCTCGCCGCCTCGGCATCGAGGAGCAGGATCACCGCATTCAATGCGCGCTGGATCGCCTCCTCCTTGGATCCGCGCTGAGCAGGGTCCGAAAGCTGCAGCAGATGCTCGATCGCCTTCTCGTGAACGGCCACGGCACACTCCCCTTTTTTGGTCCGCCGTCAGGCGGAGATTCTCCCCCGTATGATCGGCAGGACCAAGGTTGGGGTTGAGCGTCGTGTATTGGAGCAATCCGGGGCAATTTTGGCGGCTGACGACCTCGCCGAGCATATTCCAGAACGCCACAGACCACACCCTGACGTTCGTTGGCCAGTACGCGACGCCCGGCGCGGGGCGTTCCCGGGTGGGATCTCCTTTGACGGCTCGAAGTTTGGAGCCGCTGTAACCTGCTTGGCGTTCATGGAGTCGGGCGATGGCCAGTGATCGGTCCAGGAGGTACTTCAGGAGCCCATATGATCATTGGCCTCTGTGTCGAGGGTGCAATCGAGGAGGTTGAAGCTCGTGAGGTGCGTGCAGGGATGTACGAGCTTCTCGAGACGCCCATCCTCCTCTCCGATGTACTCGGCCTTGGGGACGTTGTCCTGCTTGATCGAGACGAAGACGGATCCTACCGATTTCGCGAAGTCATGGAACAGGCATTCCGCCATTTCTTCCGGATTATCCCGGGCGAGTTTGGCTATTCGAAAGCCATCTACGATTTCGGCGACTGGATCATTGCCCGTGGGGGGCGGTGGGAAACTGCGATGGGAGGCCTCCTGTTTCTCCACTTTCCGCGCGGGAGCAAAGTGCCGAGGGTCAAGGCGGAACTGCGCTCTCGCCTGGAACGCTTCGCGCAGAGCGAGGAGCGGGCGGAAATCATCAAGGCGGGACCGTCCGCGCACTTCCCCAAGCGGGACAAGTGATCTTGGCGCCCCCGAACGCGCCAAGTGGAAACGGTGCGCGGGTGCGGCCGGGTCTCCACTTCCTGCGGTAGCGCCAGGGCGTGAACCCACGATTCTCGACGCCATCGGGAGCGTGGCCCGGTGTCGCTTTGCACTTTGCCGGCCCCCCGACCGTTGTCCCGCAGAGCTCAGGTCTTCTTCTGCGCCCTGAAATTGATTGTGCCCGATACGTTCGAAAGAACGACCTGCATCGACCAGGCGCTCGGGGCACCGGCGAGGCTGACGAACGTGCCGTTGTCGGCAAGACTTCGGGAGTAGATCTGGGCGCCCGTCGAATCGCGGAGAACGAGCGTGGCGCTCCCGCCGCTGATGCTGCATGCCTGGTTTACGTTCGCCTGTGTGCCCGTGTTGCGCCAGCTGTAATTGAGCGTCTGGGTCGCACCCGTAACGCCCGTCACCTGAAACTGAAAGTCGTCAATGCTGTTGACGACCTCCGGTTGAAACTTGGGCGCGAGCACGTTGCTGCTGCTGCTGCCACCCCCGCACCCCCCGACGGTGATTGCGCCCGCAAGTAGGAGCGTGACAATGGCGAGCGGCGCTGAGTTTCGTGATTCCATGATTCCTCCCTGTATGAGTTCGGCGGTCAAGCGTCGAAGCGTCGAGACGAATCCCGACCGGGGCACCACAGTGGTTGTCGCAAGAAGGATGCCAGTGCGCAAGTGCGCTCCCGACAACAAATCGCCCAAAGGAGGTTTGGCGAAGCTTGCGGACTGCACGCTCGCAGAGGCGGCAGCGATGCGTGATGGCGTCCCCAGCGGGATTCGAACCCGCGTCGCCGCCGTGAAAGGGCGGTGTCCTGGGCCGGGCTAGACGATGGGGACGCGAAAGGGCAGGGGCCGCGCCATCCGGGCCGATTCAA
>JBKJOC010000503.1:0-11776 GCA_046595725.1 Candidatus Eiseniibacteriota bacterium | reverse complement strand
AGCTTGCCGTCCTCCGGCAGCGCCGCCGCGACGGCGAGCGCGCTGTAGCCGGTGAAGGTGCCGATCTCGAGCGCCTTCTTCGCGCCGATGGCGCGCACGAGGATCGCGAAGAACGCGACCTGGTCGGCGCCGATCTGCATGCCGGCCTCGGCCATCTGTGCGGTCTCGGCGCGCAGCTTCTGCTGGACCGGGGTCTCCTGGGTCGCGACGCGCGCGATGTATTGCGCGACAGTTTCAGGGACGAGGGAGCGGGCCATCGGGTCCTCCGGGAAAGAAAGTCGGGTCGGGCGTCAGGCGCATGGTACCGCTCCGCCGGGCTCGCGTCATCCGCACTCGGGGCGTAGACTTCGCGGCATGCACGCCGACGTCAACGGAACGCGCCTCTGGTTCGACGTGGAGGGTCCCGCGCTGGTACCCGAGGGCCCGCTCATGCGGGAGCGTCCGACCGTGGTCCTCCTCCACGGCGGACCGGGGAGCTACGACCACTCCTACCTGAAACCCGACTTCGCACGACTGGCGGCCGTCGCGCAGGTGGTCTACCTGGATCTCCGCGGCCACGGTCGGTCACTCTGGGGCGATCCCGCGTGCTGGTCTTTCGAGGACTGCGCCGACGATGTCCGCGCATTCTGCGACGCCGTTGGAATCGTGCGGCCCGTGGTGCTCGGGCACTCGCTCGGCGGCATGGTGGCGATGATCTACGCGGCTCGACATCCGAATCACCCCGGCGCCCTGGTCCTGCAGTCGACCTGTGGCCGCTTCGACCTCGCGCGGCTGACCGAAGCATTTCGAAGCGTCGCCGGCGATGCGATCGCCGCGATCGTCGAGCGCACGTACCGCGGCGACGCCTCGGTGACGCCGGCGGAGTGGAAGCGCGCGTTTCGGTGGTTCGGTCCGTGGGTTCCGGGCGATGAGGAGCAGGCGCGCAAGATCATCCATCTCGAACTCAACCGCCTGGGGTTGAACCTCCTTTGTCGCTTCAATGCGCTCGAGCAGTTGGCGGCGATCCAGTGCGTCACGTTGGTTTGCGTCGGCGACCTTGACCCGGTTACGCCGGTTTCCTCCGGACGGGAGCTGGTGGCTGCCCTGCCGGCGGGGAAGGCGCGGCTGGAAGTGATCGAAGGCGGGGGCCACTTCCCGTGGCGGGACGTGCCCGCGCGCTATTGGCCGGTCGTCACCGGGTTCGTCGCCGCTGCGGGCTGATCCCCGCGCCAAAAGAAAACGGGACGGGTCGCCACGCAACCCGTCCCGCTCCATGTCGTCCCGCAGCCAGGCGTCAGGCTGGCAGGTGACCCTCGATCTTCTTGATGATCTGCTGCTTCGGCACCAGGCCGACGATCTGCTCGACCACCTTGCCGCCCTTGAACAGGAACAGGCTCGGGATCCCCCGAATGCCGTACTTGGTCGAGATGCCGGGATTCGAGTCGACGTCCACCTTGGCGACCTTGAGCTTGCCCGCGTACTCGCCCGCGAGCTCCTCGACGATCGGCGCGATCTGGCGGCAGGGTCCGCACCAGGTGGCCCAGAAGTCGACGAGCACGGGAAGGGTCGAGTTGAGAACCTCGGTTTCGAAGTTCTGGTCGGTGGCTGCCAGGGCGATGCTCATCGGGTCCTCCAGGGTTTCAGGGGGTCTCAGGGGATGGAATCGGATGCTCTCGTCCCCTTAGACGCGTGCGGGGGCGAATCGATGCGCGTACGTTGCAGACGCTATCCGGAGGGCTCCCGCCCGTCAAGCCGAACGAGGGCCAAAACCGTTGCCTCCCCTCTATTTGCAGGCCCTTCGCAGGTCGCCCGGGCGGGATGCTATCCTCAGGCGAACCCGGATCCCGTCACCCTTTCCTGGAGGCTGTCCGATTCACGATCCCCGCGAGGGCCAGCGCCCCGAACGCACCATCCTGGTCGGCTACGCCGGCCGCCGCCCGCCCCGCCAGGTGCGGGCCTCCCTCGATGAACTGGGCCGTCTGGTCGACACCGCAGGCGCGGTGGTCGTGGGCGAACTGGTGCAGAAGCGCGGGGCGGCCACCCCCGCCACGCTGTTCTCCAAGGGCAAGGTCGACGAGATCAAGGGGCTGATTGCCGCCACCTCGGCCGACACGGTCGCCTGCGACGACGACCTGACGCCGGCCCAGGTTCGAAACCTCGAGAAGACGCTCGACAAGAAGGTGGTCGACCGCTCGGAGGTCATCCTCTCGATCTTCGCCAAGCATGCCCGCACGCGCGAGTCGCGCCTGCAGGTCGAGGTGGCGCAGCTCGAGTACAGCCTCCCGCGCCTGCGCCACATGTGGCAGCACCTCGAACGCCTGGGCGGCGGCATCGGTACGCGCGGGCCCGGCGAGTCGCAGCTCGAGACCGACCGCCGCCTCGCGCGCGACCGCGTCTCGCTGCTCAAGCGCCAGCTCGACGTGGTGGAGAAGGAGCGCAAGATCCAACGCCAGTCGCGCGCCGACCAGTTCCGGGTCGCGATCGTGGGCTACACCAATGCGGGCAAGAGCACGCTGTTCAACGCCCTGACGCGCTCGACCGTGCGGGCGGAGGATCGCCTGTTCGCCACGCTCGACGCCACGACGCGCCGGCTGGTCAACGAGAAGCGCGAGCTCCTCCTGCTCACCGACACCGTGGGATTCATCCGCAAACTGCCGCATCACCTGGTGGCGTCGTTCCGCTCGACGCTCGCCGAGGTGGTCGAAGCCGATCTCTGGCTGCACGTCGTGGACGCTGCGGACCCGGACTACCGGGCGCAGCTGGCGAATGTCGAGGAGGTGCTCGCGACCTTCGGCGGGCCGGAAGCTTCGTCGCGGCCGATGATTCTCGCGTTCAACAAGATCGATGCCGTGACCGACGACGCGCTGCCCTACGCGCTTCCGATCGAGCACCCGGGCTCGCTCCAGGTCTCCGCCCAGACCGGCGCCGGTCTGGCCGAACTGCGCGCCCGTCTGTGGGAGGAACGGCGCCTCCAGCGCGCCGCCGCCGCCGCGCGCGCGGCCGCGCGGCGCGCCGGCACCCTTACCGCAGAAACACCGCCCGCACCATCCCGCGCTCTGCCGTCGTCGCGACCTCGATGAAGTAGACGCCCGCCGGCTGAAGATAGCCCTGGGCGTCGCGCCCGTCCCACGCCGCGACATGGGGGCCGGGCGCGAGGTCGTCTTCAACCGCCTTGCGCACCAGCCTTCCCGCCACGTTGAAGATCCGCACCGTCGTTGGCCACTTCGACTGCCCCGCCGTCGTGACCGGCGGCAGGTCGAACCCGATCGCCGTGGTGGCGCGGAACGGGCTGGGCGATGCGCTCCGGACCGCGAAAGCGAGCGGCACGGCCGACGCGTCCACGGTCCCGGCCCGGATCGTGAAGATCGCGTTGCTCACGTCGAGCGCCTGGTTCTGCGAGTCGTGCGCGGTCGCGCGCACCTTGGCCTGCGTGCTCGCCGTGTTTGGCACCAACCAGAAATACTTGCCCGAGTTCGTCAGGCCGCTCGCGATCAGGTTCCAGTTCGCGCCGTTGTCGACCGAGTACTCGAGGTCGATGCCGGTGACGAGCACGTTGTCGGAGGCATTCCACTTGATCGTGTCCTGCGAGCCGATGATGAAGGCCTCGCCGCCGTTGGGGCGCGTGATCGTGACGCTCGGCGCGATCGCATCCACGTTCGGCAGCAGGTTGCTCAGGTCGAGCTTGCCCCACCCGAACTTCTTGTTCGGCACCGCGCCCGCCGCCAGCACGGGCGCGTCGCGCCGCGTGTTCGCGGTCAGGGTCGCGCGCACCTGTGCCGGGTTCAGGAGCGGGTTCTGCTGCAGCATCATCGCGATCGCGCCCGAGACATGCGGTGCCGCCATCGAGGTGCCCTGCAGCACCGCGTGCTTGCCGTCGTCGACGGCGAGCGTCGGCTGCCAGCCAGGTGTCGTCACCCAGGTGGTCGAGAGCGCCGATGCGATCGCCGACCCGGGCGCGGTGAGGTCGGGCTTGATGACGCCGTCGCGGCGCGGCCCATTGCCCGAGAACGTCCCCAGCTGGTCGACCGTTTCCGACGGCACGAACGTGAAAGGCCCCGGCTGCCCCGGCGCCGAGGACGACCACTGCCCCTTCGTGACGTGGGCGCCGACGCAGATCAGCGAGTCCGCCGAGCCCGGCGCGCTGACGGTGATGTCGGGATCGAAGTGGGTGGTGAAGATTCCGTTCGGGTAGGTCGGGGAGAGCTGCGAGTACGCCCACAGGTGGACCTTGCCCGCGCTCGCGACTGAAATCGGGGTGACGCGCACGCGCCAGCCGCCCGCCTTGGGGCGGGGCGAGCCGGCCAGGTCCGAGACCTCGACGTAGATGTTGACGTCGCCGTTGTTGGTGAAGGCGACGCCGTTCTCGATGTACACGCGCCCGTCGGTGGAGATCGCGCCGACCAGGCTGAAGCCCTTGTTCACCGGACCGTAGACGAGGCCGGTGGGCGAGGTGAGGAGCACCGCGTAGTTGTCGGAGCCCTCGTACCAGCCGTCGATCAGGAAGAAGTCGTTGTCCAGGCTGCCGGCGTAGGCCGGCACCACGAAGCTCAACGAGTCGAGCACAGTGGTCGAGTTGAGCCGGCCGTGGAGCTTCGACGACTGCTGGTTGCCGGCCGAGGCCACGAGGATCCTGCCCGGGCCGGCCAGCCCATTGAGCGCGAGCTCGAGGTCGAGCGAGCCGTCGTGCGGGCCGAGGTTCGTGCCGAGGCTCATGTTGACGACGGCGGGCAGGCCCAGCGCCTGCGCCTTGGCGAAGATGTAGTTCACGCCGTCGAGCAGGCCGGTGTCGAGAAAGTTGGTCTTCACCATGACGATCGACGCCTTGTTCGCCATGCCCGTGTACTTGAACTGGGTGACGCCATTGCCGGTGGCGCTGCCGTCGCCGGCGGCCGTGCCGGTCACGTGCGTGCCGTGGCCCTCGGAATCGACCTCGGTGCAGGTGCCGGCGCCGATCTGAGCCGACGTGCACTCGTTGCCGTAGCCGTAGGGCAGGGGCGGGGAGCCGGGGGAGTTCTGGTCCCAGATCGAGAGGATCCGCGTCGAGCCGTCGGGATTCTTGAAGTCGTCGTGCCGGTAGTCGATGCCGGAGTCGATCAGGCCCACGACCACGTTGTTGCCGTTGTAGCCGGAGAGCGGAGGGCTCTGTGTGCGCTTGAGGTTCGCGCGCGTGTCGACGACCGACAGGTCGTGGTGGAGCTCGATCGGCAACGCCAGGCGGATCGCCTCGACGCCTGGAAGACGGGCGACCTGGGGTGCCGCGCTGAGCGGCATCCGCACCGTGGTCACTCCGCTGACCTGCGTGCCGACGTCGACGCCCATCGCCCTGAGTGCGCCGGCGGAGACCGGACCGCGCAGGATCGCGCTCACGACCTGCCCGCGCAACGGGTCTTCCGAGCGCCCGAGCGTCGCGCGCACCGAGGTGTCGAGGCGCTCGAGATCGGTCGTGATCCGGCGCGTCAGCGGAACCTGGGCATGGACCGCGCCGGGCGCGGCAAGGACAAGAAGAGTCAGCGCGCCAAGGGCGCCACGAACACCGGCGAAATTCATGCGAGCCTTTCCATGGAGACGACGGCCCGGGCGTCGCGCGCGCGGGTGCATGAGTACAAGGGGGCGGATGAGATCCGTCAAGGCTAGCAGCCCGGACGCCCCCCGCGTACCTCAATTCGATGTGAATGCACACGTCGTGCCGCAACCCGGGGGAGGCAAACCCCTTGCAGGCGTGCGTTTGCCGGGATCAGGGGCCTTGCCGGACGCGGCGCCCGAGGGCGCGGCGCACGGTTGGCGACGGCGAACTCGTGCAGGCTGCACGATTCAGCCGCGGTCGGCGAGCCAGACTCCCGTCAGGACGAACGCGGTGGCGGCGAGGAAGTGGGGCGTCAGCGGCTCGCCGAACACGACCCAGGCAAGCAGCGCGGTCGCGATGGGCTGGAGGTTCGTGAACACGGCAACGCGGCTGGCCTCGATGCGCGACAGCGCCCAGCCCCAAAGCAGGTAGGAGACGATCGAGGTCAGGAGCGCGATGTACAAAAGGCTCCACCATCCGGTCGCGGTCACGCGCGACCAGTCCTGCCCGAGGACCGCGGGAACGCCGACCGGGAGGAAGAAAAGGGTGCCGAACGCGGTGGCCCAGGCGGTCACCGGCAACGGCTTGTGGCGCGCGATCAGCTCCTTCCCGCGCGTCGTGTAGACGGCCCACGCGATCACCGCCAGGAAGATCAGGAGGTCCCCGCCGATCCATCGCCGGTCGAAGGAGAGCCCGCGCCCCATCAGCAGGAACGCCACTCCGCCGAACGCGATCACGACCCCCGTGATCCGCCGCGCCGAGGCGCGCTCCTGGCGCCGGGCGAGCGCGATGCACAGGACCACGATCGGGGTCGCCGCATAGAGCAGCGCTCCGTGCGCGGCTGTCGAGTGCCGGAGTCCGAAGAGGAACAGGCCCTGGTTGAGCGTGGTGCCGACGAACCCGAGGAGCGCCAGCGCACCCCACGATCCGCGCAGGCTCGTCCCCGAGAGCTGTCCCCGGGCGAGGAGGAGCGCGAACAGTCCGATCCCGGCGAAGACGAACCGCAACTGGGCGAGGGCCATGGGGTCGAACTCTGCCAGTGCGAGCTTGGCCACGATGAACGTGCCGGCGGACACGAGGACATGGAGGAGGAGGGCGGCGAAGACCGGCGCGGGCACGGCGCCAAGGTACCTGCAAGGGCACTCCCGGGCAAGCCAACGGCCCCGCGCCCCGGCCGATCGCGCCTGCAAGTCCCTTGAGGAAAGCGACTTCGTGCCGATATTCCTGAGGATGTCCGGAATCTCGACGTTCGACAAGCGCGCGCCCCTGGCCTGGCTCGAGTCTCAATTCCTGAGCGGCACCCTCGCGCGCAAGATCGCGGTGATCGTCTGCACCGTGCTTGCGCTGGCGGGTGCCGTACTGGTCGAGCTCGACTGGCACCTCGACCGGGCGGAGGAGACGAGCGAACGGGTCGGTCGCGTGCGCGCCGATGCGACGCGGCTGGCCGCCCGGCTCCAACCGACCGACGTCTCGGTGCGCAGCGCGCGCGCGATCGTGGGTCCCTACGCCGCCGGAACCTCGAACCTGGCCCGTGTCGACCTGGTCGATCGCTCGGGCCGCGTTGTCTGGTCGACTCAGCCGAACGAGCGCTCGAAGCGTTTTGACGCCCGTGAGCTCGGCTGGTCGCGGCGGCCGTTGATCGGCTGGCTGGAGAATGCCATCGCCGAAGGTGGCGCCGCCGACGCATCCGGGCGCGGCGACCGCGTGAGCGCGGTCGTGCCGATCCATCCGCCCGCGCACCGGACGAGGAAGAACGACGCCGCGAAACCCGTCGCCCTGGTCGAGATCTGGGACGAGACCGCCGCGGCCGCGCGCGCCGACGTGCGCCGGGTGAATGATCACGTGGTCGGCCTGGCCTCGGCACTCGGGCTCGGATTCCTGCTCTGGTGGCTGCTGCTGATCGTGGTCTCGCGCCCGCTGGCAGACCTTGCCCGAGTCGCTGCCCGGCCGGATCTCCTGCCCAAAGACCTCGCTCTCGCAGCCGGGCGCGACGACGAGATCGGCGCGCTCGCGCGCGTTCTCACCCTGGCGCGCTACCGCCTCGAGGAGCGCCGCTCCCAGGTGGCCGAGCGCACGGCGCGCCTCGAGTCGGCGCTCAATGCCGGCACAGACGGTCTCGCCATGACCTCGCTCAAGGAGGGCACGTGGCGCATCGACCACGTGAACAAGATCCTGGCGGACATGATGGCGAAGCCGGCCGAATGGTTCGTCGGGCGCACTGTCGAGGAAGGGCTCGCGGCCTTCCAGGTGCGTCTGGTCGACCCCGACAGTGTGGCGGCGTGGGTCGAGCAGGGCCTGGCAGACCCGAACTTCGAAGGCATGCTGGTCTCGGCGATGACGAATCCGGACCTGATCACCGAGCTCCACACGCGCTCGATGAGGGACCCGGAGAACCGGCCCGTCGGCCGCATGTGGGAAGTCCGCGACGTCACCAGCACGCGCGCGCACGAACACATGCTGATCTGCCAGAACCAGGAACTGGCCGGCATCGACCTCGTCGGGCGGCGGGTCTCGCGATCGCTCGACGCGCAGGAGATCCTTCTGGCCGCGTGCGACACCCTGGGCGAGATCCTCGAAGCCCACGGCGAGCTGACGCGGCGTGGGGCGGATGACTCTTCCCTCGAGGTCACCCGCGTCTCGCCCCATCGCATCGCCCTGGCGCTCAGCGACTCGAACGGGTTCGTCGCCGCAATCGAGCTCTCGCGCCCGGCCAGTGCGCCCTTCCTCGACGACGACGCGATCCTTCTCCAGCGCTTGCGCCACCCGATCGAGGCTGCGCTCGAGAACGCGCGCCTGTTCCGGCGCACCGAGGAGCAGCTGGTCGAGAACCAGACGCTCTCGGAAGTGAGCCGATCGATCGGACGCGCCGACGCGATCGATTTCGTCCTGTCGGACATCCTGGGAGTCATCTGTGCACGCCTTAAGTGCCGCAACGCTGCGATCCTCCTGCCCGAGCGCGATTCCAACGAGCTCTACGTGCGCGCCTCCGAGGGCTTCCACGAGAACCTCTCTGCGATCCGCTTGCCCGTCAACGGCCCTTCGGTGACCGCGCGCGCGTTCAGGAGCGGGGTCGCGGTGAACGTCGCGGATGTGAGGGGCTTCGAGGGCTACGTCGCGGGCGCGGACGACATCCGCTCGGAACTTGCGATCCCGCTCAAGATCGGGGAGCGCACGGTCGGGATTCTCGATCTCGAATCCACCCGCCTGGACGCGTTCACTCCGGCCGACGAAAGGCTCCTGACCTCGGTGGCGAACCAGGCGGCGATGGTGCTTTCCAACGCCTCGCTCTTCGCCGAGGTGCGCGCTCGCGCCACGCGCTTCGAGGCGATCAACGAGATCGCGCGCGCCGTGTCCTCGACGCTCGACCCCGCGCGGCTTGACCGCGTGATCGTCAGCCAGCTCGCGCGCGTCGTGCCGTGCGATCGCTACGCGGTGCTGCGCTACGACCACGAGCACAGGCGGGTTGCGCGCGCCGTGGTGCTCGACGCCCTGTCGAACCTGGCGCACGACGGCGACGGGCTCGACTGGCCGTTCGAGGACGGGGTCGACCCGACGACGCTGTCGCCGCATCACGCCGAGCATTTCGCCGACCTGTCGAAGGTGAAGGGACTGGCCGAGAGCCGGCTGGTCGCGCACGGCATGGACAGCATGGTGCTGGTCCCGATCGCACTCGACGGCAAGGTGCAGGTCGTCGTGCTCGCCGCCTCGACCCAGCCGGGCGGCTTCAGCAGCGACCAGATCCGGCTGCTCGAGACCGTGAGCTACCACGTGGGCGTCGCGCTCAAGAATGCCGAGCTGTTCTCGCGGCTCCAGGCGTCCTACATGCAGCTCAACGAGGCGCAGGACGGACTCGTGCGCTCGGAGAAGCTGCGCGCGCTCGGCGAGATGGCCTCGGGGGTGGCGCACGACTTCAACAACGTGCTGGGCGCGATCCTGGGTCGCGCCCAGCTGCTGCGCGCCTCGACCGATCACCCCGAGTCCGCAGCGGAGCTGGCGATCATCGAGAAGGCCGCGCTCGACGGGGCGGCCACCGTGCGCCGCCTGCAGGATTTCACGCGCGTTCGCACCGACCGGACGTTCGAGCCGGTCGCGCTGGCGCAGGTGGTCGAGGATTGCCTTTCGCTCACCCGCGGGCGCTGGCGCGACGAGGCCGAACGCGCCGGCACCCAGTACGACGTCACGACGGACCTGGACGACGGCCTCCATGTCGCCGGCCAGGCCTCGGAATTGCGCGAGGTGCTGACCAACCTGATCCTCAATGCGCTCGATGCGATGCCGCGCGGGGGAGCGCTGCGCCTGGTCGCGCGCGCCCCGGACCCGTCCGGTGAGGCCAGGCTCGAGGTGATCGACCAGGGTGAAGGCATGACCGACGACGTGCGCGCGCGCATCTTCGACCCGTTCTTCACCACCAAGGGCGTGCGCGGGGTGGGCCTGGGACTTTCGGTGGCCTACGGCATCGTGCAGCGCCACGGCGGCCGGCTCGAGGTCGAAAGCATCGTGGGCGCGGGCACGCGCATGTGCGTGATCCTGCCGGCGCAGGCGGCCCAGGGCGAGGCGCCGCCGTGAACTGCTCCCGCGTCGCCGCTCACGATCCGGCGTGGCGCCGCCGCAACCGATCTCCTGCGCATCCTCGTGATCGACGACGAGCCAAGTGTGCGCATGCTGCTGGCCGATCTCCTGCGCGCGATGGGGCACGAAGTGGTCGACGTTTCCAACGGTCGGGACGCGCTCCTCTTGATGGAGAACGAATCGGGGTGGGACCTGGTCATGACCGACCTCGGGATGCCGGACCTCTCGGGCTGGGATGTGGCACGCGCAATCTCCAGCCGCGCGGACCCCCCGCCCGTCATCCTCGTCACCGGTTGGGGAATTCAGCTCGACGACCGGATGCTGATCGAGAGCGGCGTCTCGGCCGTGGTCGCCAAGCCCTTCACCATCGAGGAGATCCTCGAGGCGGTCGAACGCGTCCTGCGCCGCGCCGCCTGATTTTCAGGTTGGCGCGCACGGGCCGATTCAAGCACACTCGAAGCGCCACTCGACCGGGACGGGGAAGGAGACTTCCCCCGCGGACCCCCTCCGCGTTCCCCGGTCATTTTCGTCTTCGAGAGGTTCTTCGCTCATGATCCGACATCGACTCGCCCGTCTGACCCTGATTTTCTGGTTCCTTCATGCGCTCGGCGCCCGATCCGCCACTGCCGCGGCGGCGCCGCCCACGAATCGCATCCTCGAGTCCGGCTGGTCCGCCGAGGGATTCGTGGATCCCGGCTACGAGGCGGAAAGGGCGCAGATCGCCTTCGACGGTAACGGCCAGCTGATCTCCGTCTGGGCGGGGCGCTTGGGCTCGACCGACCCCTATCAGATCCGGTGGAGCAAGCTGACGGGGACCGCGTGGTCGCCTTCCGTGCCGATGTTCGCCCCGACGACGGCATCGGAGCGCCTGCCCCAACTTTCGCGCGCGGCCGACGGCACCGTGTGGTTGGCCTGGCTGCGCAACAACAATGTGATCGGCTCCGGATCCTTTCGAGCGCCCTCCCTGCTGGTGGCGCGCCTGGTCGGGGGCTTCTGGTCACTCCCGGAAACCGTCGTCGTCGAGACGCCGGCATTCAACGAGAAGGCGATCGAGATCGGGTTCTCGATCCTTGCGGTCAGTCAGGACGTGGCGTGGTTGACGTGGGTGGCGGCGCCCGACGGCGATCCCTTCAACCCGGACCACGACCTCTACTACTCCGTACGCTCGGCTGCGGGCTGGTCGGGTGCGCAGCTCCTGTCGAACAACGGGCTCTCCGAGACGCGGCCCCTTCTGGTCCCGACCACCAGCGGCCTGCCGGTGGCGTTTTTTGGTTTTACGAATGCGCCGAGCCTGATGCGCGCCGTGCGCTGGACCGGGAGCGCATGGTCCTCCTCGCCCGATGACCTCACCGCGACCGCAATCTACGACTTCGATGCGGTGCCCGACACCAACGGGGCGGTGCGCCTGGCGGTGATCCTGCGCGAAAGCGACTCGCCGGCCGAATATCACATCCGCGAGTTCACCTGGAACGGCACGGGCTTCCATGCCCAGGACCTGAGCCACTACGCGCCGGTCGTCGCGGGAGGGGAGAATGATCCTCCGGACTGGAGCAATGTGGCGATCTCGTCGGGGCACGACTGCCCGCCTTGCGCCAGTGCGCTCAACGACCTGGTATTCCGCGTCCTGTGGGTCGACTTCTTGCAGAGCGGCGCGCCCAAGGTGCT
>JBKJOC010000059.1:0-10559 GCA_046595725.1 Candidatus Eiseniibacteriota bacterium | reverse complement strand
CTGCAGGGTATCACGCCCTCCTGCGGGGCTCGACGGGGGCCGGGGGGCGTGATACCAAGGAGGCCATGCCCAAGTCACCCGCCCTCGCCGCCACCGTCGTCCTCCATCGTCGCCGTCCTGCGCTCGAGGTCTACTGGGTGCAGCGTGCGGATGAACTCCAGTTCCTGGGCGGCTTCCATGCCTTCCCCGGGGGGCGGGTCGGCCGCGAGGTGTTCGAGGAGACCGGTGTCCTGCTGGCGCGCGGCGCGCGGCGCGTGTCCCGAGAGCGCCGGGTCGAGGCGCGCCACGCGGTGCTCGATTTGCGCCTCGAGTTCGCGGAGTTCCTCGCCTCCGAATCGCTCGTACTCGATGCGGGCGACTTCGTCGCAGCCGGGCGCTGGCAGTCGCCGCCGTTCCAGCCGGGGGGATTCGACACGCAGTTCTTCCTGGGCGAGTTGCCCGACGGCGAGGTGCCGGAGGTGTGGCCGGGCGAACTCGCGCGCGGCGAGTGGATCGAACCCGCGCAGGCGCTCGAGCGCTGGCGGGACAATCGCGCGCTGCTCGCCGCCCCGGCGCTGGGCACCCTGCGCGAATTGTCCGCGCGCGGGGACGCCGCTCCTGTCGAATGGGCTCATGTCCTTTCGTCGCCGCTCGAGGCACGCGGCGGCAAGGTGCCGCGCATCGAAGTCCATCCCGGCTTCGTGCTCTTTCCCGTCCGCACGCCGACGCTTGCGCCTGCGACCCACACCAACTGCATCGTCATCGGCGGGCCGGAGGTCCTGATCGTCGATCCCGGCAGCCCGTACGAGGACGAACAGGCCGCGCTCGACGCCGCGCTCGACGGGCTGCTCGAGGGCCGGCGCGTGCGCGGCATCCTCGTCACGCACCACCACGCCGACCATTGGGGTGGCGTCGCGCACCTCAAAGCGCGACTCGGGGTGCCCGTCTACGCGCACGCGTGGACCGCCCCCAGGGTCGGGGCGGACACGCCGCTCGAAGGCGGCGAGACGATCGAGCTGGCGCGCGAAGGCGAGCGGGCATGGCGGATCGAGGTGCTCTTCACGCCCGGCCACACGCCGGGCCACCTGGCGTTGTACGACAGAACGTCGGGCACGATCGTCGCGGGCGATCTGGTCTCGGGATTGTCGACGATCGTCGTCGATCCGCCTGAGGGGGACATGGCGCTCTATGTGGAGTCGCTCAAGCGGCTGCGCGCCCTCTCATCGACCCTCCTCCTCCCGGGGCATGGCCCGCCGATCGGGGGCCCGGCGCATCGGCTGGATTTCTATCTGGGCCACCGGGCCTGGCGCGAGGAAAAGCTGCTCGAGGCGCTGGCGGGCGGGGCGCTGGCCCTCGAAGAGCTGGTGCCGGTCGCCTATGACGACACGCCGCCCGAACGCCACGGGCCGGCCGCGCGGTCGGCCCTCGCCCACCTCCTGAAGCTCGAGGCGGAGGGCCGTGCGACGGCGGATCTCGATGGCCGCTGGCGGCGGATCGCTCCCTAGGCTATGCTTCCTCGCGCCATGCCCGACTCCGCAACCTTCCTTACAGCGCGCCACGCGCTCGCCTTCGCCCTCCTGCTGTCCGCCGGCGCGCTCGCGTCCTGTTCGAGCAATTCCGAGACTCCGGTCACGCCGCCGCCGGTCGATGATCACCCGGCGCCCAGGCTGATGTTCTCGGTGATCGGAAACCCGCGCGTCGCGATCCGCTTCGCCGGCAACCTCACCGAGACCGAGGGCTCACTCGTGCCGGGCGGCTCGTTCGCGGTCACCGTCTACGACACCGTCGGGCGCCGCGTCTTCCTCAACGACGTGCGGCTCAACGGCATCGTGATGCGCAAGGAGTTCGATGGACTCGGGCAGCCTTCGCGCTACCTGCTCGACGCGATCGAGGTGCCCGGCCTCGTGATCGGCGACACGATTCGGTTCGAGGCGGTCGACGGCGGGGCGATCACACCGCCGTTCACGTACGTCATCGTGCCTTCGCACCTGAGGCTGCCACCCGACTCGACGGTCCTCTACGAGGACGAGAACCTGCGCATCCCGTGGACCGGCTCGGTCGAGCGCGTGATCGTCACCCTGACCGATTCCCAGGGCGTGCGCCTGCGCAACAACCTGCAGTTCGAGAACTCCACCGGCCAGACCGCGCTCTTCATCCCCGCGCGCGACCTGGCCCGCCTCGCGGTCGGCGACATCCAGGTCGGCACCGACGTGCTCGACACGGAGCTGATCTTCAATTCGGGGCAGTTTCGGCAGGACGTCAGCTTCGAGACCAGGCAGAGCCGCCTGTGGCGACTCGAGCCCTGACCTAGCCGGCAATCGTCTCCCGCACCAGGTCGGCGAATTTCTTCACCAAGAGGGA
The DNA here is from genome assembly GCA_046595725.1 of Candidatus Eiseniibacteriota bacterium. Taxonomy (GTDB): domain Bacteria; phylum Eisenbacteria; class RBG-16-71-46; order RBG-16-71-46; family DASYSL01; genus JANPEF01. The sequence goes on along the minus strand of JBKJOC010000059.1, from coordinate 8,219 downwards.
CCTCGGCACCACTCGAGTCGCCCCCAGGGCGAGCGCACGGCGGCGGACGTCGACCTCGACGTGCGCATAGAACCCGAGCGTCGGCGGGGGACCGGTCGTCTGCATCCGCTCGAGGACCTGCATCCCCCAGCCCGCGCGGTCGCTCAAGTCGAGGATCAGCAAGTCCGGCGCCTCGGCGTCGAGAATCGAGTCGAACAGAGCATCCGGCTCGCCGAAGAACTTGACCGCGAGTCCGGCCTCCTCGGCCAGCGCCTTCACCCGCGATTTCAACATCAGGTCCGTCACCAGCGCGAACGCGCGCGTGCGAGACATCGTGTCGTCGGCCAACAATTCCTCCTCAGTGACCCGGCAGGGGCGCGTCGAGAAATTCGCGCAGGGCGGAGTTGAACTCGGATGGGTAGGACAGGTAGGGCATGTGATGTCCCGGGGTGACCGAGACCGCGCGTCCGCTCACGCGCTCCCACGCCGCGAGGATGTCCGGCGGCGTGACGGCGTGCTCGCGCCGGCCCTGCATCACGAGCAGAGGATGCTGCGCCGGACCGGGAAGCTTTAGCCAGTCCCAGTCCTTGAGGTCGCGCACGCGGTTGAAGAACGGCACGAGCTGCGTATCCGAGATGCGCTTGGCGAGCAGCTCGAGTTCTTGGGCGCTCAACTCGGGCTCGGGGGAGTACATCTGCTGCGCGAAGACGAAGCGCGCGACCGGCGCATGGTAGCGCGGTGGCGAATAGCGCAGGAGCGCACCGCCGAAGAGCCAGCCCGGGCTGAAGATCTTGCGCCAGGGTGCATGGCGGACGACCGGGGGGGCGACCCAGATCATGCGCGCGACCCGGTCCGGCGCGAGCATCGACAGGCGGGCCACGGCCGTCGAGCCGAACGAGCTGCCGAGGACGTCGGCGCGCTCGATCCCGACCGCGTCCATCGCCGCCAGCACGTCGCGCGCGGCCGACTCGATCGCCTTCGAGTCGCGCGCGCACACCGCGTTGAGGTTGGTGGCGAGGACGCGGCGGTCGCGCCGGAACTCCGCGATTTGATGGTGGTAGACGTCGCGCGGTCCGCCGACGCCCGGAACGAGCACGAGTGGCAGCGCGCCTCTCTCTTCGTCGGGGCCGATGTCCGTGACCGGAAAGGAACCGCCGTGCGCGGGGGTGACGATGTGGGTCATGCCCAGGATTCTAGGACGGGCTACGCGCCCGGGCAAGCGACCCGCGCCTGAAATGAGCTAGGATGCGCGCATGTCGCGATTGGTTCCCGAGTCCGCGCCCGCGAGCGCCCATGCCTACGAGCTTCCGGTGCGCTATGGCGACACCGACCAGATGGGTGTCGCGTACTACGCGAACTACCTCTACTGGTTCGAGATCGCGCGCACCGAATGGCTCAGGGCCCACGGCAAGAGCTACCGCCAGCTCGAGAACGAGGGGTTGATCCTCCCGGTGACCGAGGCGCACTGCCGGTACCTGGCGTCGGCCCGTTACGACGACACGCTCAGGCTCTGGGGTTGGGTGGGGGAACTGGGGCGCGCGACCGTGCAATTCGACTACCGGATCGAGCGCGTGGAGGACGGGCAAGTCCTCGCCGTGGGCTACACGCGGCACTGTTTCCTCGATCGCACGGGTCGCCCGGTGAAGATCGCGGGCGATCTGCACGATCTCCTCGTCCGCGGATTGCCGGACGCAATGCCGCCCCCGCGCTGATCGCCCAGTTCCCGCTCCACCCCCGAGCTTCAAAGCAATGCGCGCTCGGGCAGTCGCATTGTGATCGCCGCCTACGCCAGCCTCATCGATCCGCCCCTCACGCCTGAAACGCATTCCGTGCGGCCGCAGCGGTTTGACGTCGTTCCTGCCCTCACTCCACCCGTGGCACGCCCCCTGCAGTTGCAGGTCCGTGATCGGCCGCCCCACGGGCGGCCCCCGCAGGAAGCGGCAGCTCGCGCCCAGGAGGCGACCCCAGTGACCCGAAGCTCCAGATGGATCCTGATCACGGCTGTCCTCGTAGCCTGCGCATGTGCGCTCGCGACGCGGACCGCGACCGCACACCCCGACGGGACGTTCCCGCGCACGATGAACCTCGATTGGACCAACGACCCGGACGCCGTGCGCAACAGCAAGTACGACATCGTGTCGCTGTCGTCGCGCGCGCTGCCCGCGAAGTTCGACTCGATCAGGGCGCTCAATCCCGGCTCGATCCGGCTCGTCTGCCCGGCCTGGTACATCTACTACTATGCGGGTCCGTCGGGTTACACCCAGACCACGGGACCCTTCACCACGACCGATCCCTACTACGGCTACGACCGCAAGTTCTGGGACTTGCAGCAGGACAACAACTGGTGGTGCTGGTCCGTCGACTCCGTGGGCACGCGCTACCACGCCAGCGCCTACTGGAGCATGTGGCTCGGCAACCTGTCGACGAAGTGCCCGCCGAACGCGCAGGGCAAGCGCCTGTGCGACGTCATGGGCGACTTCATCATCGACGAATTGGTGACGGCCAAGGGCGCGGACGGAGTGTTCTTCGACCAGCTGTGGGACAGCCCGAACTGGCTCAACGGCTCGATGGGGGGCTGCAAGCCCGGCACCAACTGCGCGGAGCAGACGCCGGGAACGTTCGTCTACACGAAGTTCGACATGGACGGCAACGGCGTCGCCGACTCGCCGGACTCGATCAACGTGTGGTGGAAGCAAGGGGTCGAGATCGTGTTCCAGAGGATTCGCCAGCGCATGGGTCCTGACTTCGTCATCATGGGCAACGGCCAACACCACTACACGACCGCCAACGGCGCCATGCACGAGCGCTTCCCGCGCATCTTCGGTCCGGTGGACCCGGCGCCGAACCCCTACAACTACCGCTGGCAGTACTGCATGTTCGGCGAGAACGGCTACCTCTCGACCTGGCAGACCCTGTTCTCGGGGCCGGCCAGAAACCTGATCGACACCGAGCTTGCCGGCGGCACGCGCACGCAGTATCCGACCACGAGCGTGAACCAGCAGTTGTTCCGCTTCAACCTCGCGAGCACGCTCCTGGGCGACGGCTACTTCGCGCTCAACAGCGGCAGCTACAACTGCACTTATTGGCAGCCCGAGTACAACCTGAGGCTCGGCTGGCCGACGGGGCCCGCTTACTCGGTGATGTTGAGCGGCATCCAGATCTGGCGCCGCGAATTCACCAACGGACAGGTTTGGGTGAACGCCAAGGGCGTCGACGTTCCAGCGGGCACCTCCAATCCGTTGATCAAGGGCTGGGACGCGCTGATCACGCAGACTGCGGACACGATCGGCGTCGAGCCGCGCGACATCGATCGCGGGATCGGGCTGGCGCACCCGAGGCCGAACCCGATGGACGGCAACGGCACCACGCTGACGTTCACGCTTGCCGCAGGCGAAAATGCGCGGCTTTCCGTGGTCGACCTCCGCGGGCGCCTGGTACGCCGCGTGTGGGACGGCGTCGGCACCGGCGACGCGCAGAGCGCGACCTGGGACGGCAAGAGCGACGAAGGTTGGGTCGCGCCCCTGGGCGTGTACTTTGCGCAGCTCGAGGGCCAGGCGGGCCGCCGCTCCGAGCGCAAGTTGATCCGCGCGCAGTAGCCACGCAATCAAAAGTCGCAGTGACGTGCGGGAGAGTCGGGGGAAACCCCGGCCCTCCCGCTTCGTGGTTGTGGGGCCGGGGCGAGGCTTGTAACCTGCACGGGGGCGCGAACCTGCGCGGCCACCCCGACCTCCGAGGAAACCGCCATGAGCCAGCCCACTCCCGAGCCCGCAGAGAGCCTGACCGTCGACGACCTGCGCGAGGCGTGGCCGCTGCTCGAGGTCGAGGACCGGCTGGCCGGCTTCCGCGCGCTCGAACGCACCGAGGCCGACGAATTCTTCCTGAGCCTGCGCTCGCGCGACCAGGCCGATTTGCTGCTCGAGCTGCCCTCCCCCGAGCGCCGCTCCTGGCTGCGCATGCTCGCCCCGGACGACGCCGCCGACGTGATCCAGGAAGCTCCGCGCGAGGACTGGCCCGACCTGCTCGGGCTGCTCGACGAGCCGACCCGGCGCGAGGTCTCGGCGCTGCTGGCATATGCCGAGGACGATGCGGGCGGCCTGATGAGCCCCCGTTACGCGCGCACCCGCCCCGAGATGACGATCGACGAGGCCATTGCCTACCTGAGGCGCCAGGCGCGCGAGCGACCGGAGTCGCTTTATTACGCGTACGTGCTCGACCAGGAGCAGCGGCTGCTGGGCGTGGTGTCGTTCCGCGAGCTGTTCGCCGCGCTGCCGAACCAGAAGGTCGCGGACATCATGAAGCAGAAGCTCCTGACCGTGCACGAGGACATGGACCAGGAGGAGGTCGCGAAGCTCTTCGATCGCCATCACCTGGCGGCGCTTCCCGTGGTGGACGACGATGGGGCGATGAAGGGCATCGTCACGGCCGACGACATCGTCGACGTGGTGCGCGAGGAGGCGACGGAGGATATCCAGAAGATGGGCGGCACGGAGGCCCTCGACGCGCCGTATCTCGAGGTCGGTTTCTTCTCGATGATCAAGAAGCGCGCCGGCTGGCTCATGGTCCTGTTCGTCGGCGAGATGCTGACCGCCAGCGCGATGGGCCGCTACGAGGACGAGATCGCGCGCGCCGTGGTGCTCGCGCTGTTCGTCCCGCTCGTGATCTCGAGCGGCGGCAACTCCGGCAGCCAGGCCACCACGCTGGTCATCCGCGCGATGGCGCTGGGCGAGGTAAGGCTTCGGGACTGGTGGCGCGTGGTCAAGCGTGAATTCCTGTCGGGGCTCACCCTCGGCATGATCCTGGCGGTCATTGGGGTGATCCGGATCCTGACCTGGGAAACCATCTTCCACAGCTACGGTCCGCACGCCGGGGCACTGGCCTTGACGGTCGGAGTCTCGCTGCTCGGGGTCGTCATGTGGGGGACGCTCGTCGGCTCGATGTTGCCGTTCCTGCTGCGCCGCCTCAACTTCGATCCCGCCAGCGCCTCGGCTCCGTTCGTCGCCACGCTGGTCGACGTGACGGGCCTCGTGATCTATTTCTCCGCCGCCCAGCTCATCCTGGGGGGGAAGTTGCTTTGACCGTCACGGCGTCGACGACCTGCCGGTGGCGAAAGTTCAGCCACAACGTGAGCGTCGCCGCGCCGTAGAAAAAGGCCGTCAGGTAATAGGGGTAGGCCCAGCCCAGCCGTGCGATCACGAGCCCCGCCAGCAGCGAACTCACCGCCCAGCCCGCATACCACAGCATGTTGTTGAGCCCGTGCGCGCGCGCCCGCATTTCCGCGGGCACCGCGTCCATGGCGTAGGAGTTGAACAGGGGCGAGCTCATCTGCATGAACGCCGAGCGCCCCCAGAACGCGAGCACCGAGATGGCGAGCGTGGTCTCGAGGCCGAGCGTCAGCAGGAACGGCAGCGACAATAGCTGGAGCAGCACGATCGCGCGCAGCTTGCCCATGCGCCTGGCGATCAGCGGTCCCGCCAGCGTCGCGACCAGGGTGATCACCTGCGAGACCGAGAAGTAGATCCCGATCTGGCTCGCGCTGGCGTGGTAGCGCCGCGCGAAGTAGAGATTGAAAAACGGCATGATCAGCCCGGCCCCGAGCCCCAGCAGCAGGAAGTTGAGCGCCAGTCGCCCGAGGACTCCGCGGTGGTCGCGCACGCGGGCGGGGGCGGGGCGCTCGGTGGAAAGCGGCAGCGCGTTGCCCACCGAGAGCAGCGGCAGGATCGCAGTCATCGAAAGCAGCGCGCCCACGACCAGGGTCAGGCGAAACCCCAGGAGCGGCGAGGCCGCAAGCTCGGGGGCGTGGCGCTCGAGCAGGGCGGGCAGCTCGCCGCCCAGCAGGTTGCCGAGGATGCCGCCGATGAGCACGACCACGAAGTGCATCGAGAACAGGTGGGTGCGCTCGTACTCGCGGGAGTTCTCGCTCATGAAGGGCGATGCCGCGATCGTGATCATGGCCTGGCCCGCGCCCAGGAGCAGCGTCGCGCCCAGGAGCGCGGGGGGCAGGAGCGAGAGCGCGCGCAGGAGGAGCGCCAGGGCAATTGTCAGCGAGCCCGTGCGCAGCAGCGCGCGACGGCCGAAGCGGTCGGCCGCCCAGCCCGCGGGGAGCGCGATCATGGCCATGCCGACGCCCTGCATCGAGCTCACGGCACCCACGAAGTCCTCGCGGTAGCCGCCCGACACCAGGTAGAGGTTGAACACGACCTGGTTGACGGAGAGCCCGACCCACGCCAGGAGTGTCGCCCCGAGAAAGCGGCGGGCGTTGGTCGAGAAGCTCCTCGTGGTCTGGACGTAATCGCGAACGATGCGGCGCACCATGTCCGATCGAACCTAGGTGGACGGTTTCGGGGTGTCAAGCCGGCTGGAAACGCGGGCCCGAAACGGCTATGATCGCGCCGTCCGTGGTACCCCGCGATGGACCCCTTGCCTCGAAAGGAACGACCGTGTCCGAGTCGGCAGTCGCGATTCCCCTGCGCCGCCCCGAGTGGCTCAAGGTCCGCATGAAGAGCGCGGACACGATCTCGCGCATGAAGCCTGTCCTCGAGGGGCTTCACACCGTGTGCGAGAGCGCGCGTTGCCCGAACATCGGCGAGTGCTGGGGACGGGGCACGGCGACCTTCATGATCCTGGGCGACGTGTGCACGCGGAAGTGCAGCTTCTGCGCGGTGCCTCAGGGCGACGCCGGTCCGCCCGACCCGATGGAGCCGGGACGCCTGGGCGACGCCGTGGTCCAGCTCGGACTCGCGCACACGGTGATCACGTCGGTCACGCGCGACGACCTGCCCGACCAGGGCGCCACCCAGTTCAAGCTCTGCATCGACCAGGTTCGCGCCAAGAAGCCCGACTGCACGATCGAGGTCCTGATCCCGGATTTTCAGGGCAACTGGCCGGCGCTCGACATCGTGATGCAGGCCCGCCCCGAAGTTCTGAACCACAACATCGAGACCGTGCCGCGGCTCTATCGGCGCGTGCGGCCGCATGCCGTGTACAAGCAGTCGCTCGAGCTGCTCGAGCGCGCACGCGCCTACGGCACCGCGAAGACCAAGTCCGGGCTCATGGTCGGCCTCGGCGAGACCTACGAGGAGGTCGTCGCGACGATGGACGACCTGCGGTCCCACGGAGTCCAGATCCTGACCATTGGGCAGTACCTGAAGCCACGCGAGCACCGGATCGACGTCGAACGCTATGTCCATCCCGACGAGTTCGCGGAATGGAAGCGACTCGCATACGAGAAGGGCTTCGAGCACTGCGAGTCGGGCCCGCTGGTCCGCTCCTCCTACCACGCCGAGAGCCACATCGCCCGGCCGCTGATGGATGGCGCCGCGCGCTAGCGAGCTACCGGCCGCCCTGGACGGCCCGCCGCGCGCTCCTGCGCCTGGTACTGCAATTGATAGAGGCGCGAATAGATCCCCTTCTGCGCCAACAGCTCCTGGTGGGTGCCGTACTCCCTGATCTGCCCCTTGTGCAACACCACGATCCGGTCCACGTCCTGGATGGTCGAGAGCCGGTGGGCGATCACGATCGACGTGCGCCCGAGCATCAGGCGCCGGAGCGCGTCCTGGATGAGCAGTTCGGTGTCGGTGTCGACGCTCGAGGTCGCCTCGTCGAGGATCAGGATCCGCGGGTCGAAGGCGAGCGCGCGCGCGAACGCGAGCAACTGTTTCTCGCCGGTCGAGAACGTGGCGCCGCGTTCCTTGACCTCGGCATTCATGCCGCCCGGCAGGCGGCCGATGAAGCGGTCGGCGTGGACCTCGCGCGCGGCCGCCTCGAGGCGTTCGAGCGGGAGCGGATCGCCGAGGCGCAGGTTGTTCTCGATCGTGCCCGAGAACAGGAACACGTCCTGGAGCACGACCCCGATGGCGCGCCTCAGGGCCGTCTCCTCCCACTCGCGGACGTCGACACCATCGACCAGGATCGCACCCCGGGTCACGTCGTAGAAGCGCGTCAGGAGCGAGATGATCGTCGTCTTGCCGGCGCCGGTCGCGCCCACGATCGCGACCTTTTCGCCCGGCGCGACGCGGAAGCTGACGTCCTTCAGCACCTCCTCGCCGGTCTGATAGGCGAAGTGGACGCGATCGAACACGATCTCCCCGCGGACGGGGGAGACCACCCTCGGCGCGGCGGGCGGGGGGACCTCGATCTTGTCGTCGAGCAGCGAGAAGATGCGCTCGGAGGAGGCCATCGCCGATTGCAGGATGTTGTACTTCTCGGTCATGTCCGAGATCGGCCGGAAGAAGCGCTGGGCG
>JBKJOC010000329.1:0-2598 GCA_046595725.1 Candidatus Eiseniibacteriota bacterium | reverse complement strand
TACGCGAGGCAGAGCGTGGTCAGCCGCGACGGCACGTAGTAGGAGCGGCCCGCGATGCTCGACGGTCCGGCCGCGGCCGGCGTGAACGCGCCGAGGAACGGGACCGGCTCGCCGAAGCCCTTCACCTTGTCGAGCCGCAGCACGGCGCCCGAATCGACCAGCGATGCGAGGCGGCCGAACGGGACCTCCGCGAGGATGATGGCGGGGCTCTTGCGCGCGTGGTCGGCCGCGACCAGAGAGTCGAACTGCGCGTCGTCGCGGTAGGCCACGACCCGGACCTTGCCGTGGTGGTTCTTGACAAACTGCGCGATTGCGCCCTCGAACCACGCGGTCTCGCGCGTGTCCATGCCGACCAGGACGATGCGCTCGGGGCGGTTCAGGATCGCGATCACCGCCACCACCAGCCCGGCCAGAAAGAGCACCAGCGCGAATCCGAGCAGGACGCGCTTCGAGCTGTCGTCCTTCAGGCCGGCGGCCGGGAGGATCGGGGCTTCGGGATCGTATTCGGCGGGCGGTTCTTGTTTTCGGCTCAAGGTGGGGCCTCCAGGGTCGGGCGAATCCATACCACAGCGCGCGCCAACGCGGCCTTGCCGGTTTGCGCGGGGGCCTCTAGACTGCCGCCCAAACCAGACGACCTGTCCCGAGGGGGGACCCCCGCCGTGCCGACGCTCGATCCGAACGAAGTTCGCCGCCTCGTTGCCGATGCGGTGGCGCGCGCGCTCGGCGAGACCGCACCCGCGCCTGCGCCCGCGCCTGGGAAGGGGCCGGAACCCGCGCCTGCGAAGCCGGGCGTTCGCCCCGCAAGAATCCTCGACTGGAGCAAGCCCACGCCTGGCGACGTGCGTCCCGTCGCGACGCCGGCGCCGCGCGCGCCCGGGCGTCCCGCGGGCGCGCCCGAACCCGACGCGGATCCCGCGCGGACGGTCGCGCTGGGCGCCGATCATGGCGGCTACGGGCTCAAGGAATCGCTCAAGAAGTTCCTCACGGGCGAGCTTGGATGGGCGGTGATCGACGTCGGCACGCACTCGATCGAGCCGGTGGATTATCCCGACATCGCGCGCGCTGTGGGCGAGGCGGTGACCGACGGCCGGGCGCTCTTCGGCATCGTGATCGACGGCGCGGGCATCGGCTCGACCATGGCCGCCAACCGCGTGCCCGGCGTGCGCTGCGCGCTCTGCCACGACGTCAAGACCGTCCTCAACAGCCGCGAGCACAACGACGCCAACGTGCTCGCGCTCGGATCGGGCGTGGTCAACGTCGGCCTCGCGCGGCAGATGGTCTCGACCTGGCTCAAGACGCCGTTCGCGGGTGGGCGTCACACGCGCCGGGTGGCGAAGATCATGGAACTCGAACGCTATCGCGCTCACGCCACAGAAAGGTCCGACTGATGCTCACGCAGGAAACGCTGAAGAAGCTGCCCAAGGCCGACCTCCATCTCCATCTCGACGGCTCGCTCCGGCCGCGCACGGTCTGGGATCTGGCGAAGGAGCAGAAGGTGAAGCTGGCGGCGAAATCGCCGTCCGCCCTTGCCAAGCAGCTCACCGCGGGCCCGCGCGTGCGGAACCTCTCGGACTACCTCAAGATCTTCGACATCACGCTCTCGGTGTTGCAGGAGCCGGAGGCGCTCGAGCGCGTCTCCTACGAGCTGGCCGAGGACTGCGCCGCCGAGAATGTGCGCCACATGGAGGTGCGCTACTCGCCCATCCTCCACCAGAAGCACGGCCTCAAGTTGCCTGCGATCGTCGACCCCGTGCTGGCCGGTCTCAAGCGGGCCGAGCGCGACTTCCGCATGTCGACGGGCGTGATCATCTGCGGGATGCGGAACATCAGCCCGCGCAAGTCCTACGAGCTCGCCGAGCTGGCGGTGGCGTACCGGGATCGCGGCGTGATGGCGTTCGACCTCGCGGGCGAGGAGGAGGATTTCCCGGCGCGCGACCATCGCAAGGCGTTCCGCTTCATCGCCGAGCACAACCTGTCCTCGACCGTGCACGCGGGCGAGGGCTTCGGCCCGCCCTCCATCGCGCAGGCACTGCACGACTGCGGCGCGCACCGGATCGGGCACGGCACCCGCCTGATCGAGGATCCGGACCTCCTGCACTACGTCAACGACCACCGGATCCCGCTCGAGGTCTGCCTGACCTCCAACGTCCAGACCCGCACCGTCAAGAGCCTCAAGGAGCACCCGTTCCGCCGCTACCTGGACGAGGGCCTGCGGGTCACGCTCAACACCGACAACCGCATGGTCTCGGACACGACGCTCACCAGGGAGTACGCGCTGGCGGTGCGCACGTTCCATCTCTCGCCCTACCAGCTCAAGCGCATCGTGGTAAACGGCTTCAAGAGCTCCTTCCTGCCCTATGCCCAGAAGGCGCGCATGCTGAGGCGCGTCGTGCTCGAGATCGACACCGTCTTCATGGAAGCGCTGCCCGACGCCTACGACCGCGCGGGGTCGACGCTCTAACCATGGCGCTGCGCTTTTCGGTCTCGACCGACGTCCCGCGCCCGATCGAGGAAGTGTTCGACCACGTGGTCGAGCCGGGCCTGCTCTCGAGCTACTTCACGAGCGAGGCCAGCGGACCGCTCGAAGCCGGGAAGACC
>JBKJOC010000027.1:0-3033 GCA_046595725.1 Candidatus Eiseniibacteriota bacterium | reverse complement strand
CCATGCACTGGCCGGACCGCTTCGGATCGAGGTGCGGGGCCGCGTTCGCCGCGTCGCCTCGACCCGCGACTCCAAGGACTACGTGGCGCAGGCCGCGGGTCTCGCCCTGACCGCAACACGCTGAGGCTCATCCATGACCAGACACCCGCGCTGCCTCGCCGCTTTGGTGATTCCGATCCTTCTGGGCCTGGCCGTGGACCCGGCTCGCGCCCAGCTCGCCGCCTCGCCGTGGCCGATGTTCCACGGCGGCGCCACGCACCGCGGGCTATCGAGCGCGAATGGCCTCCCATCGGCCCAGTTGCGCTGGTCGTTCCAGGCCGCGGACTCGATCCACCGCAGCTCCCCTGCGCTCGGGGTCGACGGCACCGTCTATGTCGGCGCGAACGACGGCAAGCTCTACGCGGTCAAGCCGGACGGGACGCTGCTCTGGGCCTTTTCGACTGCGGGAGCGCTCCGATTCTCGAGCCCGGCGGTCGCGGCGGACGGGACGATCTACGTCGGCTCGATGGACTCGTCGTTCTACGCCGTCAACGCGAATGGGACGTTGCGCTGGAAGCAACGCAAGGGGAGCACGTTCCGTTCCTCGCCCTTGATCCTCCCGAGCGGCGACGTGCTCGTGGGAAACGGCGACAATCTGATCTATCGCTTCACGGCGGCAGGCACGCCCGTGTGGTCGTTCCCGACCACCGGCAATGTCCGCTCTTCCCCGGCGCTCGGGCCCACGGGGGACATGTACGTCGGGTCGTATGACACGCACGTCTATGCGATCAACCCGGCCGGTGGACCGCTCTGGGCGGGAGTGACGGGCGACATCATCGACCTCGCGTCACCGACCGTCGGACCGGACTCCACGATCTACATCGGGAGCGAGGACCGCTTCCTCTATGCGATCCGCCCGACGGGCTCGCTCCTGTGGGTGTTCACGGACACCACCAAGATCGACACGACTCCCGCGGTGCGCGCGGACGGCTCGATCGTGGTCGCGACGGGGTCCCATATCGCCGCGCTCTCGCCCTTGACGGGAGCCGTGATGTGGCGCTACTACGCGGGCAACTCGATCCGCACCTCGCCGGCCGCGGCGTCCGACGGCACGATCTATTTCGGTTCCGACGACTCGACGTTCTACTGCCTGAATGCGAATGGAACGCTGCGATGGCAGTTTCCGGCGGGCGCCGCGGTGCGCTCCTCTCCGGCGATCGCCGCGGACGGCGCGGTATTCTTCGGCGCGGCAAACGGGAAGCTCTTCGCGCTCGGCCCGCCGCTGGTCGACGCCGTTCCCGCGCCCGGCCCTGGGCTTGGGGTGGCGCTCTCCGCGCCGCGTCCGCAGCCGGCGCGCGAGCGCGCATCGCTGACGTTCCGCGCTCCGGCCGGCACGCCGGCGACGCTCGACCTCTGGGACGTCCGCGGGCGCCTGGTTGCGCGGCTGTGGAATTCCGCTGCGAGCGGGCGGGACCAGACGGTGTCGTGGAATCTCGAGGATCTCAAGGGCCGGCGCGTTCCGCCGGGCGTGTACCGCGCGCGCCTCTCCACCCCTTTGGCGCGGACCTCGCGCGCGCTGGTGGTGGTGCGATGAGGCGGGCGGTCCTTGCCCTTCCGGCAGCGCTCCTCCTCGCCGGGTGCGGGATCTCGCGCGAGGTGGCGGCCCCGGCCCCGGCCGGCACGCGGCAGGTCAGCGGGATCGTGAACCGGGCGGGCGCCGCCTCCCCGGGGATCAAGGTCAAGCTGTACGACGATCTCGAGCAGTTGCAGGTGGACTCGACCTTTGCGGACGCCGCGGGCGGCTACGGTTTCAGCGGCGTCGGGGTCGGCCACTGGATGGTCAAGGTGTCCCCGACGCTTGCCACCGACCTGGGATACGTCCGCTTCTTCTTCGACGTGACTACGGCGGGGCAGACCGTCGTCGTGCCGCCGTTCGACATCGACGCGCATGGCTTCGGGCTCGTCGCGCCGCCCGACAGCCTGCGCACCCCGCTGCCGACATTCTCGGCTCCGTTGACGTTCCAGTGGACGGCCTACCAGGACACCTACCTGTGGGCGAGCGCGCGGCTCGACGATTCCCTCGGCACCCTCGCGTGGGCCTCGCCGCAGGGAACGCAGACGAGCGCGGCGTGGAATGGCCTCGGGAACCAGCCCGGCTACTCGGGAGGTCCCGTGCCAAGGGGCCGGTATAGGTGGCGCGTCAAGCTTCGGCTTCCCAACGGCGTGCAGGCGGCGAGCCGCCCGCGCGCGCTGTGGCTGGATTGACGTGAGCATGCGGCGCGGACTTCGCATTGCCCTCTACGGGCACGACACCTTCGGCCTCGGGCACCTGCGTCGCAACCTCACGCTGGCGCATCAGCTGGCGAAGGACCTGCCGAATGCGCACTTCCTCGGCCTCACGGGTTCGCCCCAGGCGCACGCGTTCCCGCTGCCGCCGCGATTCGACTTCGTGAAGCTCCCTTCGGTCACGAAGGCCGGCGACGGCGCCTATCGCGCGCGCTCGCTCGACATGTCCCTCGCCGAGGTGGCGGGCTTCCGCTCGCGGCTGATCGGCGAGGCTCTGTCGTCCTTCCGCCCCGACGTGGTGATCGTCGACCACGCTCCGGCCGGCATGGCCGGGGAGTTGCGCGTGCCACTCGACCGGCTGCGCACGGCCCATCCGGAGGTGAGCCTGGTGCTGGGAATGCGCGACGTGATCGACGATCCGGCCCGCGTCCGCGCCGACTGGGAGCGCGAAGGTCTGCTCGACTGGATGGACCTTTCCTACGACCGCGTGCTCGTCTACGGCGCTCCCGGCGTGGGACCGTCCCCCGAGGAGTACGGCCTGTCGCCGCGCCTGAACGGCCGTGTCCGCTTCACGCATTACGTGCTCTGGGCCCAACCGGGCGCCGAGCCGGCCGAACTCAGAGTTCGCTACGGCGTCAGGGAGGGGGAGCGTCTCGTGCTGGCGACGATCGGGGGCGGGGGCGACGGCGATCGCGTCATCGGCGCCTTGCTCGATGCGTGGGCCGCCGCCCGCCCGCCCGACGCCGTCCTTCTGGCCGTCACCGGGCC
>JBKJOC010000127.1:0-4715 GCA_046595725.1 Candidatus Eiseniibacteriota bacterium | reverse complement strand
CTGGTCGCGCGACATCTCGAGGCTGAACACGCCGACCGTGCGGTTGGCGCCGAGGGCGGCGTTCTCGGCAATGTTGAGCGCGAATGAAGTCTTGCCCATGCCCGGGCGGCCGGCGATGACGATCAGGTCGGAGGGCTGGAGCCCGGCGGTCTTGTCATCCAGGTCGGTGAAGCCGGTCGGCACGCCGGTGACATGCTCGCTCTTGTCGAACAGCTTCTGGATCTTGTCCATGTTGGGATGGATGAGATCCTTGATCCTGGCGAACCCCTGCGTGATGCGTTCCTCGCCGATCTCGAAGATGCGGGCCTCGGCGCGATCGAGGATCTCCTCGGTCTCCTCGCGCCCGGCGTAGGCGTCGGCGGCGATCGCCTGCGCGGTGTGGATCAGGCGCCTCAGGATGCCCTTCTCCTTCACCAGCGTCAGGTGCTGGTCGACGTTCGCCGAAGTCGCCGCGTAATCGAACAGCGCGGCCAGGTAGCCGGCCCCGCCGACCGCCTCGAGCTCACCGCGACGCGACAGCTCCTCGGTGATCGTGATCAGGTCGGGGCGAAGGTTCTTGTCGGTCAACGCGACGATGGCGGCGTAGATCTTGCGGTGCGGCTCGCGGTAGAAATCGCGCGGGTCCTCGCCCAGCTTCTCGAGCGCTTTCTCGACCGCCTCGACGTCGAGCAGCATGGCGCACAGCACGGAGCGTTCGGCGTCGAGTGCCTGCGGCGGAAGTGGTCCGGACTGGGGAGGCGCGGGCAGGGTCAGCTCGTCCATGGCACGGGTCCTTCAGGTTCGAATCGGGGCGACAGATCGCTTCGGGCGGCGAGTCTACACGGCGGCCGGCGTCAGGGCGTCTGGTATTCGCGCGCCAGCAATTGCAGGTCCTCCCACACGGGGCGCTTGTAGTTCGGATTCCTCAGGCACGCCGCCGGGTGGTAGGTCACGAGCAGCTTCGAGTCGCCGTAGCGGTAGACCGTGCCGCGCATCCCACCGATCGTCCCCTTGGCCCCCACCAGGAGCTCGGCCGCGAACTTGCCCAGGCAGAAGATCACCTTGGGCTTGAGCAGCGCGAGCTGGCGCATGAGGTAGGGACTGCAGGTCTCGATCTCGTGCGGCAACGGGTTTCGATTCCCGGGCGGGCGACACTTGAGCACGTTGGCGATGAACACGGCCTCGCGCGACAGCGACACGCCGGGGATCAACTGCTTCTCGTCCATCGCCTCGATCATCTTGGTGAGCAGCTGACCGGCCCGACCGACGAACGGCTCGCCCTGGGCGTCCTCCGCCGCGCCCGGCGCCTCGCCCACGAACACGACGCCCACCCGGCCCGTGCCGACGCCCGGCACGGCCTTGGTGCGCGTCGTGGACAGTCCGCACTTGAGGCAGCTGCGGACTTCGCCCGCGATCTGCTCGAGCGTATCGCCGGGCGGGGACAGTGGCGCGATCTCGAGGTCGGACAATTCGGCAGCCTTCTGCTCGCTGGCGACCGGAGGCGGTGCCGGGGCTTCGGCCGCGGCAGGGGCTTCGGCCGGGGCCGTGGCTTCGGCGGCCGCAGCCGCGCGCGCCCGGGGCTTGCGCGGGCGCGGGGTCTCTGCGGCGGCGAGCGCCCACAGGTCGCCCTTGCCGGCGTCCGCCTCGCGCGCCAGGAGGCGGCGCGTTTCCGCCGCGAGCGCCTTCTTGTCGTCAGCGCCGGCCACGAGGGCTCCTCTTGGCGGCGCGGCCCGAGCTTTTCCTGTCCGCCGCCTTTGCGGGCACGGCCCAGAGCGCCGCGAGCCGGGCGACGATCCGCTCGGCGACGGCGCGCTTCTCGAGCACCGGCAGGCGCTCGATGCCGCCGGCGCGGTCCAGGATCGTGACCTCGTTGGTGGCGCCTCCGAAGGTCGATCCCGCGCGCGTCGGATTGTTGAGGACGAGCAGGTCGCACTTCTTCTCGGTGAGCTTCTTCCTGGCGCCCTCGAGTTCCTTTTCGGTCTCGAGCGCGAACCCGACCACGCGCAGGCCACGTGGGCGAGGCAGCGTCTTGAGCAGGTCGGGATTGGGCACAAGCTCGAGCGTGACCGCCTTCGCCCCGCGCTTGAGCTTCTGCGACGCGCTCCTTGCCGGTCGGTAGTCGGCCACCGCGGCCGCCATGATGAGCGCGTCGGCGCCGGCGAGGGCCGGCTCGAGCGCGCGCGCCAGGTCGGCAGCCGAGCGGATCGAGATCA
Source organism: Candidatus Eiseniibacteriota bacterium (assembly GCA_046595725.1). GTDB lineage: Bacteria > Eisenbacteria > RBG-16-71-46 > RBG-16-71-46 > DASYSL01 > JANPEF01. Next base: position 2,523 of record JBKJOC010000127.1, on the reverse strand, counting down.
GCGCGATGTGCGCGGGGGCGGCGAGCGCGGTCGGCCCGCTGATCAGCGTGACTTCGGCGCCCTGGTCGCGGCAGGCCTCGGCCAGCGCGTAGCCCATCTTGCCGCTGGAGTGGTTTGTCAGCGCGCGCACCGGGTCGAGCGCCTCGATGGTCGGCCCGGCAGTCACGATCACGCGGCGCCCGGCGAGCGGCCCGGCATCGGACGCGTGTGCGATGCCGAGGGCCCGCGCGCAGGTGAGGGCGATCGATTCGAGAGAGGCGAGGCGGCCACGCCCTTCCCAGCCGCAGGCGAGGTCGCCGCTCTCAGCGTCGGCGAAGTGATAGCCGCGCCGGCGCAGGGCAGCGAGGTTGTCCTGGACGAAGGGATTCTCGAGCATCTGGACGTTCATCGCGGGGGCGAAGACCACCGGCGCGCGGGTGGCGAGCAGCACGGTCGTGACCATGTCGTCGCCCAGGCCATGCGCCACCTTGCCGATCAGGTCGGCGGTCGCGGGGGCAACGATCACGAGGTCGGCCGCGTCGGCCACCTCGATGTGCTCGACCGGGCTGGTGCGGCTCTTGGGCCGGCCGAAGCGGAGCGCCTGGCTCGGCGCCCACAGGTCGTCGAGCACCGGGTTCCCCGACAGCGTGGCGAGCGTGAGCGGGGAAATGAACTGCTTTGCCGCCGGGGTCATCACGACCACCACGGCGGCCCCGTTCTTCTTGAGCCAGCGCACGATCTCCGCGGCCTTGTAGGCCGCGATTCCCCCCGAAACGCCGAGGACGACCGTCCGGCCCTCGAACATCGCTACTCCGTGGCAGGCAGCGTCGGCGGCGTCTCCGGCGCGGGATCGCGGCCTGGAAGGTACGTCCAGGTCACTTCGTGGTGCAGCGCGCGCGCGAGCGCGAGCGTCGTGACCTTGGCGGAAGAGGTCTCGGTCTCGCCGTTCATGCGCAGCTGGTTGTTGAGCCGACGCGCCTCACGCGCGGCCACGATCGACATCTCGTACTTGTTCGCGCCCTGGGGCGTGTTCATCACCAGCGTCACTCGATTGCTCATGCTCGTCTCCGTTCGCTTTCGGCGTCCCCGTGGAGGACGCCCTGGGAATCCTTCGGCACGAGCCGCCCGACCCGGGCACGCTCGGCCTCGACGATCGCCGACACCTGCGACAGCGCGGTGGTCAGCTCCTCGTTCACGACCACGTAATCATAGTCGCGCCAACGGCGCATTTCTCCGGGCGCGTTCGCCATGCGGCGCGCGATCTCGGCCCCGTCGTCCGTGCTGCGCGCCTCGAGGCGCGCGGCCAGGCTGTCGAGCGACGGCGGGTAGACGAAGATGTAGACGCCCTCCGGGTGCCCCGCCTTGATGGCGAGCCCGCCCTGGACATCGATGTTGAGCAGGACGATCTTGCCCTGCTCGATCGCCGCCTCGACGAAGCGCCGGGGCGTGCCGTAGCCGTGCCCGTGCACCTCGGCGTATTCCAGGAATTCGCCGGCCCGTTTGCGCGCCTCGAACCCTTCCTGGCCCTCGAAAAAGTAGTCGCGCCCGTGCTGCTCGCCGGGTCGCAACGCGCGCGTCGTGGCCGAGATCGAGCGCACGGTGTCATTCCTGGTCTCGAGCAGGTGGGCGCAGAACGACGTCTTGCCCACACCCGACGGCCCCGAGATCACGACCAGGAAGCCGCGCCGGACGAAACCCGACGGCGGCGCGTCCTCGCTACTCGACATTCGCCACCTGCTCGCGCAGCTTCTCGACCTCGTCCTTGAGCTCGATCACCACCTCGGCGATGATCGCGTCGTTGCCCTTGGAGCCGAGCGTGTTGACCTCGCGGTTCATCTCCTGCAGCAGGAAGTTGAGCTTCCGGCCCGCCAGCTCCGGATCGACGAACAGGCGCCGGAACTGCGAGAGGTGCGCCCTCATCCGCACGCACTCCTCGGTGCAGTCGAGCCGCTCGGCGAGGAACGCGATCTCCTGGGCGAGCCGCACGGGGTCGACCGGAATCGTGTCCAGGAGCGGCTTGAGCCGTGTGAGCATGCGCTCTTGCGCCTCCTTCGGACGCAGCGGCGCGCGCTCCTCGGCCCTTCCCAGCAGTTCTTCGACGCGGTGAAGGCGGGTTTCGAACTCCCGCAGGAGCGCATCGCCCTCGCGCTGCTTCATCTGGGCCATGTTCTCGATTGCGCCGTCGATCACCTGCTTGACCTGCGCCCAGAGCTTGTCCTCATCGACCGCGGCCCGTTCCCACTGGAAGACGTCCCCCAGCGTGGCCACGGCGCGGACGTCGATCTCGCCGCCAAGATTATATTTCGCTTTGAGTTCCGTCATCGCCTCGACGTATTGGCGCGCCACGTCGTGGTTGACCTTCAAGCGTCCGCCCGCTTCCTCGTAGCCCTCCCAGGACACGGCCAGGTTGATCTTTCCGCGCGCCAGCCGGTCCGTCAGGAGCTGCCGGACGGGGCCCTCGAGGCCCGAGACGGATCGCGGAAGTCGAAGGGAGATCTCACAATAGCGATGATTGACGCTGCGAACCTCGGCGCTCAGGCGACC
>JBKJOC010000450.1:0-2997 GCA_046595725.1 Candidatus Eiseniibacteriota bacterium | reverse complement strand
GCGGTTCATCGCCTTGCACATGAGCTGGGTCAGGAGCATGCCGGAGGCGCCGACGATCGTGCCCGCGATCAGGAGCGCGACATTGCCCAGCACGAAGCCGGTCGCCGCGGCCGCGAGCCCGGTCAGCGAATTGAGGATCGAGATCACGACCGGCATGTCCGCCCCGCCGACGGGGACGACGACCACGATGCCGAGCAGCACCGACAACCCGGCGAACAGCGCATACGCGGGCACGCCCCCGCCCGCCAGCACCCAGGCCCCGGCCGCGCCAGCGGCGAGCAGCACCACGAGCGAGAGCGCGCGACCGCCGGGCAGCACGAGCGCCTTCTCGCTGACGAGGCCCTGCAGCTTGCCGAACGCGACCAGGCTGCCCGAGAACGACACCGCGCCGATCAGCGTGCCGACGAGGACCAGGGGCGAGTTCGCGAACGGGGCGGTCAGGAACTCGGCGCCCGAAACCAGGGCGGCGGCGCCGCCGCCGAGCCCGTTCAGCAGCGCGACCATCTGCGGCATGTCGGTCATCTGGACAGTGCGGGCGCCCCACGCTCCGAGCGCGGATCCGAGCAGGAGCGCCGCGAGGATCCACGGCAGGTTGGGCGGCAGGCCGCAGGTGAACGTCGCCAGCACCGCCAGGCCCAACCCGACCCCGGCCAGCGTGTTGCCGCTCTTGGCGGTGCCGGGCGAGGACAGCCGCTTGAGTCCGAGGATGATCAACACCGCCGCCACGAGATAGAGCGCCTTCTGGACGGTCATCGCGGCGGCGCCTTCGGCTTCTTCCTGAACATCGCGAGCATGCGGTCCGTGACCATCAGGCCGCCCACCAGGTTCGCCGCGCCGAAGACGATGCCGATGAAGCCGAGGGCAAAGACCCAGGGATCGGTCGCCTCCGCCATCACCAGGATCGCACCCACGACCACGATGCCGTGGATCGCGTTCGTCCCCGACATCAGGGGCGTGTGGAGCACGACCGGCACCTTGGAGATCACCTCGAAGCCCACGAACACGGCGAGCACGAAGATCGTGATCAGGGCAAGGTGCTCGTTCACAGGGCCGCCCCCAGGGCGCGCGGCCGCGCGACGCAGGCCCCCGCCGTGATGTCATCGGTGAAGTCGAGCGCGAGCGCGCCGTCCTTCACCAGGTGAAGCAGGAGCGCGCTCAGGTTGCGCGACAGCATCTGGCTGGCGTGACCCGGCAGCGAGGCCGGCAGGTTGACCGGCCCGAGGATGTGGACGCCATGGGCGAGCACATCCTCGCCCGCCTTGGTCAGCGCGCAGTTGCCGCCCGATTCGGCGGCGAGGTCCACGATCACCGAGCCCGGCTTCATGGCCGCCACCATCTCCCCGGTGATGAGCAGCGGGGCCCTGCGATCGGGCACCACGGCGGTCGTGATCACGACGTCCGCGGCCGCGACGTGGCGTCCCAGCAACTCGCGCTCGGCGCGCTCGTCGGCCGCAGAGAGCGCGGCGGCGTACGCGCCCGAGCCGCCCGGGCCCGCGGCGTGGACTCCGCCCAACTCGACGTCGATCGGGCTCGGCGTCGCGGCCGGTCCCGGGCCGGCCGGTTGCGCGGTGACGAAGCTGGCGCCCAGGCTCTCGATCTCTTCCTTGACCGCGGGTCGCACGTCAAACGCCTCGACCACCCCGCCCAGGCGGCGCGCGGTTGCGATGGCGGTCAGGCCGGCGACCCCCGCGCCCAGCACGAACACGCGCGCCGGCGGGATCGTGCCGGCGGCGGTCATGAGCAGGGGGAAGAAGCGCGGCAGGCGGGAGGCTGCGATCAGCACGGCGCGATAACCCGCGACGGTGCTCATCGAGGAGAGCGCGTCCATCTTCTGCGCGCGCGAGGTCCGGGGCAGGCGCTCGAGCGCGAAGCCGCCGACGCCGCGCGCGGCCATGGCCTCGAACAGCGCGGCGTTCGCGGCCGGGCGCAGGAAGCCGAGCACGATCGCCCCCGGCCTGAGTCGTTCGAGGTCCGGCGCTCCGGGCGCGCCGACCGTCAGCAGGACATCGGCCGCCCCCAGCAGGGCGGCGCGGTCCGCTCCCACGCTGGCCCCGGCAGCGGCATACTGCCGATCCGGAAATCCCGCGGCCTCGCCCGCCCCCGCCTCGATCGTGACGTCGAGGCCGGCCTTCTGAATTCGCGGCAACGTCTCGGGGACGAGCGCGACCCGCGACTCCCCGCTCGTCGTCTCGTTGAGGACCAGGACCGTGAGCAAGGCGGTCTCAGTCCTCGCCCTGGGCCTTCGTGAAACCGTTGACGCCATCGAACACGTTGAGCTTCTCGACGTGTCCCCAGCGCGCCCTGGTCCCGATGCGCGCCAGCAGGTCGAGGATCTCGGGGTCGGTCGCCTCGCCGCCATCGATCTTCATGAAACGCCCACGGAACGCATCCACGGTGTCGGTGATCGCGCTGCCGCCGGGATAGAGCTTGGTGCCCCGACTGTCGACCATGTGGAGCTTGAACGGCGATCCCAGGGCGGCGGCCTCGAAGCCCTTGCCGAGCGCGTCCACGGTCCCCGCCCACTCGACGAACACGTCGGCGCCGGCGACCTTGCGCTGGCCGACCTTGACGAAGTCGGGAGCCAGCGGCACCTCGGGCATGCGGATCGCCTTGTACTCGCGCACGAACGCGCGCGCGGGCGTCTTGCCGAGGTTCGCGATGATGGCGTCGGTATAGGCGGTGGTCGAGGCCGAGCCCTGGTCGCCGATGATGTCACGTGTCAGGACCTTGCCGTCCTCGAGCGTGAACACGATCGAGTTCTCGATCGCGGCCGCGGCCTCGAACTCCTCGAGCCGCCGCAGCATCATCACCGCCGCGAAGATCACCGCAGTCGGGTTGATCACGTTCTTGCCCGCGTACTTGGGCGCCGAGCCGTGCACGGCCTCGAAGATCGCGTAGTCGGTGCCCAGGTTGGCCGAGGGCGCGAAGCCGAGTCCGCCGATCAGTCCCGACGTCATGTCCGAGAGGATGTCGCCGTTCATGTTGGTCATCACGATG
>JBKJOC010000422.1:0-7277 GCA_046595725.1 Candidatus Eiseniibacteriota bacterium | reverse complement strand
GTCGAGCAGGCGCGAGGAGAAGCCGCCGCCGCCCAGCGTGTAGTTCATGACCTGCACCGCGTAGTAGTCGGGCGTGTCCCGCTTGATGCCCTCGAAGCCGATCCGCAGCTCGGTCTGGGTCACGTTCGGCTTGTCGAGGATCCGGATCCGGTTGGCGTCGAACGTCGGCAGGGCCGGCCCGGGCCGCGACGGCGGCGTGATCGGCTGCCAGTCGCGGAACTGGGCTTCGACGTCGCCCACCACGGTGTTGAGGTCGACGTCGCCGACCACCACGAGCAGCGCCAAATTCGGCACGAAGTACTGCTTGTAGAACTGCGTGAGGTCCGACTTCGTGATGTTCGAGACCGATCCTCCGTCGCCGTTGATCGGCCGGGCGTAGGGGTGGGGGCCGTAGATGAGCGCGTTGGCGTGCTCCTGCGCGAGCGGCCCGTTCTGGTCCTTGGACTGCTGGATCGCGGCCAGCACGCGGCCACGCGTGCGCTCGATCTCCTCGCTCTTGAAGGCGGGGAACTGCGCGATGTCGGACACGAGATCGAGTCCCTTGCGCCAGTCGCGCGACAGGAACTGGCCACTGATCACCATGTAGTCACGCGTGGCGCTGATCGTGAGCTGCCCGCCCAGGTTGTCGATCTCCGAGGACAGCGTCTTGGCGTCGCGTCGCTCGGTGCCCTGGCGCATGACCTCGAGCAAAAGGTTCGCGAGCCCGGCCTTCTCGGCGGCTTCGTCGGACGCCCCGGCGCGGATCATGAAGCGGTAGTGGACCATCGGCAGGCGGTGATCCTCGATCACGAGGACCTTCATCTGGTTCTTGAGGCTGCGCTCGATCGGCTTGGGGGCGACATAGGCCGCAGGGGCTTCAGCGCCGTGGGCGCTGCCGAAACCGATCGGGAGCGGCGCCGCCACGAGGGCGGCGAGGGACAGCGCGCGGAGAAGTCGGCGCATCACGAGGCCCTCCGCGGCGTCGGGATGACCCACACCCGGCAACGGTTCGACGGCACGAGGTAGGTCTTTGCCACGCGCTGGATGTCCGCGGCGGTCACGGCTCGCCAGCGCTCGAGGCGGCGCGCGGCGATCCCCGGGCTGCCGGCGATCAGGGTGGCATTGCCCAGGCTGGTCGCCCGGTCCTGCACCTGCTCGAGGTTGAAAACGAACTGCGCCTCGAGCTGGTTCTGAACTCGCGTCAACTCATCCGAATTCACGGGCTCGGTGCCGAGGCGCTCGAACTCGTTGAAGAACGTGGTCTCGAGCGAGTCGCGGTCGCGGCCGGGCTTGGCGGCGCAGAATGCGTAGAACAGGCCGATGTCCTTGCGCGGCACCGTGAGGCCGGCGGCGAACAGCGCGGACTGATCCTCGTACACGAGCTTCCGGAACAGCCGTGACGATTGGCCGGTCGAGAGCAGGTTCGCGATCACGTCGATCACAGCCGCGTCCCTGGTCGAGTCGGGCGGCACCTTGTAGCCGCCCAACAGGAGCGGGAGCTGGACCTCGGTCTCGATGGTCGCCTCGCGCGCGCCCGCCTGCACCTGCTCGCCCCGCGAGACGCGCGGCGCCGGCCGGCCGGGCTTGATCTTGCCGAAGTACTTCTCGACCAGGCGCAGGTTCGCGGCGTGCGACGTCGGCCCCGCGATGATCACCACCGCCTTGTCGGGCGCGTAGTGGATCGCGTAGTAGTCCTTGCAGTCATCGAGCGTGATCGCGTCCAGGTCCGGCATCCAGCCCGTGGTTGGCCAACGGTACGGGTTCGAGTCGTAGGCCAGCGTCGTGAGGAGCTCGATGGCGCGCCCGATCGGCTGGTTGTCGACGCGGAAGCGCCGCTCCTCCTTGACCACCTGGCGTTCGGACGCGAGGTTCGCGTCGGTGAGCGCCAGGTTCTCCATCCGGTCCGCCTCGAGCCGGGCTGCGAGCTCGAGCTGCCCGGGCGGCAGCGCCTCCCAGTAGTAGGTCAAGTCCCAGGTCGTGGTCGCGTTGTTGATCCCGCCCACGTTCTGGATCGAGCGTCCGTATTCGTCGGGCGCGAGCTTCTTCGTGCCCTTGAACATCATGTGCTCGAACAGGTGAGAGATGCCGGTGATCCCGGGGCGCTCATTGCGCGAGCCGGTGTCGTACCAGACCTGGAACGTCGCGACCGCGGCCCGCGGGTCGACCAGGGAGAGCACGCGCAGGCCGTTCTTGAGGCGGGTCTCCTCGGGCGTCACGAGCGCGGCGACCGAGGAAGCAGTGGCGGACGGGGCGGCGTCCTGTGCGCGCGCGCACAGGGGCAGGCCCCACAACAGGAGCAACGCGGCGAGGCCCGCCGCGCGCGGGTGTCGGACGATCATGGATGGACTCTCCGCTAGCGTCAGGGCAGAAGGATGACCCGCAGCGTCGTGCGAGCGAGCGCGGTGGAAGACTGCGCGGCGCCCGATTCCGGGGCCGCCGTAAGGCGAAGCCAGTACATGCCGGCGGGCAGGCGGCGACCGTCGCTGCCCTCGCCCCTCCAGGAGACGGCGGCTGTGCCATGGGTCTCGCCCTCGAACAGGCGCGCCACGTGGCGGCCCGTCACGTCGTAGGCCCCCAGGGTGACGCGCCCGTTCGCGCTCCAGCGCACCGACTGCGTGCTGCCCGCACGGAACGGGTTCGGCCCCGCGGCCAGCGCCACGGCGGCGGGGCCGGGCAGGGGAGCGATCGCGACGGTGCTGGGAACCCACTGCGTGGCGGCGAAACCCTGGACGAGCCCCCATCCGATGTCGTTGTTCGGCGCCAGGCGGTTGAGCGCGGTCTCGCGCAGCGCCTCGCGCACCTCGAAGGGTCCCCACGTCGGATGTGCCTGGAGCACGAGCGCGGCCACGCCGGCGGTCAGGGGAGTGGAGAACGAGGTGCCGCTGGCGCGGCCGTAGGCACTCGGGTTCGTGAACGAGGGCAGGTAGACGGACCGGCCCATCGCGGTCAGGTCGGGCTTGATGCGCCCGTCCGCCGATGGTCCACGCGAGCTGAAGCCGGTCACCACGTTGAACGAGTCGACGGCGCCGACCGCGATCACGGTGTCGGCGTCCGACGGCGCGATCAGGTAGTGCCAGGCGATCGCGCCCTCGTTGCCGACGGCAGTCACGACCGTGATGCCGCGCCGCGCGGCCTCGGAGGCGGCGCGCGTGACGACGGTGGTCCGCCCGTCCATGTCGGCGTAGGTGTAGCTCGGGTAGGGCGAGTCGAACTCGTAGTAGCCCAGGCTCGAGCTGATGACGTCGGCGCCCAGGCTGTCGGCCCACTCGGCCCCGCGCTGCCAATTGTCCATCTCGACCGGCGTCTCGGTCGGAACATTCTCGGTCTTGCCGAGCGCGACCGAGCAGCCGAACGCGGTGCCGGAGTAGGTCCCGGGCTTCGAGCCGGCGATGCAGGCCAGCGTCTGCGTCCCGTGCGAGCCTTCACCCGAGACGTCGGGCGGGATCTGGTCGTCGACCACGGGGTCGTTGTGAACGAAGTCGTAGCGCGCGATCACGTTGAGGCCCGCGAACACCTGGTGCAACGTGCGGAAGCCCGCGTCGAGCAGGCACACCAGCACACCCGTGCCGTTGATGCCGGCGGCGTGGAGCTGCGGCACCTGCATCATCACGTTCTGCTTGAGCGTCGCGCCGTAGTACGCCGAATCCCCGGGGGCGAGTTGGATGCTCGCCGGGTTCGCGGCCAACACCCCGGCGTCCTCGATGAAGGGCTCGGGGTCGCGGCTCAGGCGGGCCAACGGGATCAGCTCGACCGAGCGCACGAACGGCAGCCGCGCCAGTTCCACCGCCGCGCGGGCGGGCAGGGTGACGCTCGCCGCGTTGAGCCAACGGCTCGATCCGCGCAGGACCGCGCCGCGCGCGGTGAGCGCGCGCACGTAGGGCTCGTGCACCGGCAGGTCGGAGGCGACCAGGTCCTTGAGCGTACCGCGGGCGCGCCGGCGCGCCAGCGCTCGCGGCGTCATGCGGGCCCGGGCGACCTCATAAGCCAGACGGTCATTCTCGGCGCCGGCCCGATCGGTGAAGTGGACCCACACGCTGACCGGGGCGTCGGGATCGCCATAGGACAACGTCGTGAGGTTCGAGCCGGCGGTTCCCGCAGCGGCAGCCCGCGGGGTCGTGAACGCGATTGCGCCGAACAGCAGGGCGGCGAACATTGGGTGAAGGGCAAGGTGTCTCATCGTGGGGCGCTCTCGCTGGCAATGGGTTCGCGGGCGGCGCGCCATGCGGGGAATTCCGCAGCGGCGAGCGTTCCGACGACCAGGTTTCGATGATTCGTCAGGACCGGCCGGGCGAACGAGCCCAGCGCTTCGGCCTCGCTGCCGTCAATCAATTCGAGTGTGCGGAGCCAGCCCACGAGCGCGGGCGCGACCGCGCGGCGCGCGCCGTCCTTGACCCGGATCACGATGCCCAGGCCCCGCTCCGGTAGGCCGACGCATTGCAGGCCCTCGGCGCCGGTCTTGGTCACCATGCGGCCCCTGGTCACGCGCATGAGCGCGGTGCAGAAGCGCCCGGTCCCCGCAACCATGTCCGCGTGCTCGATCATTGCGCTTCGGATGCGCGCCAGCGCGCGCTCCCTTGGGGTCGCGCCGTCCGCGCGGGCGACGGCGAACCGCGCGTAGCCGCGCGCCATGTCGAGCAGCGTCATCACCGGGTTGGGCGCGCTGCAGCCATCGGTGCCGAGCGCCATGCGGCCTTCGTCCACGCCGCAGACCTCGGCGATCGCGGAGAGCGCGGCCCGCTGCACCGGGTGCTCCGGACGGCTGTAGCCCGCGACGGGCCAGCCCTCCTTGACCGCGAACGCCACCATGCCGGCGTGCTTGCCCGAGCAGTTGTTGTAGATCGCCGTGCGCTCCCCGGGCGGGGCAAGGCGTAGGCGCTCGGCGTTGGCGGCGTCCTCGGGAAAGTGGAACCCGCACTCGAGGTCGCTCTCGGCCCGGTCACACGAGTTCAGAATCTCGCGCGCGCCCGCGACATGCATCGGCTCGCCATTGTGGCTGGCGGCCATGAGCGCCAGCAGGCGATCGTCGAGGCCGAGTTCGTCGGCATGGCCGCGCTCGACCAGCGGCAGCATCTGGAACGGCTTGGCGGAGGAACGGATGAAGGTCCTGAAGTCGGGATGCGCCGTGGCGGCAAGCACCCGGCCCTGGGAGTCGACCACGACGCCCTCGACCGCGTGCACGCTCTCGGCGGATTCGCCGCGCATCACCGTCACTTCGATCGCCAAGGCCTTGCTCCTATGCCCCGTGCGGGGCGCGCTTGCCGTTGGACGAGGCGGCGCGCGAGCCCGCCTTTCTCTCGACCGATGCGCCGAGCTTGCGCTCGACCACGGTGACCGCGTCCTCGAAGATCGCGAGCGACCGCTCGGCCTGCGCCTTCGTGATCACGAGCGGCGGGGCGAGCCGGATCGCCGACGGCCCGGCGCCGAGCACGAGGATGCCGCGCTTGAAACACTCGAGCTCCACCGCGTCGCGCAGCTCGGGCGACCCGATCGTGGTGCCCGGTTTGGCCACGAACTCGATCCCGATCATGAGGCCGATCGCGTTGACCCAACCGATGTGCGGATGGCGCTCCACCATGCCCTCGAGCTCCTGCTTCATGAAGGCGCCGACCTTGCGCGTGTTCTCGAGCAGCTCCTTCTCGATCAGGTCGATGGTCGTGAGCGCGGCGGCGCAGGACACCGGGTTGCCGCCGAACGTGTTGCCGTGCGATCCGGGCGGCCAGTCCATCAGTTCGCGCGAGGACACGGTCGCGCCCAGCGGCATGCCCGAGGCGATGCCCTTGGCGATGGTCACGATGTCGGGCACCACTCCCGGCCAGTGCTCGATGCCGAACCACTTGCCGGTGCGCCCCATGCCGCTCTGGACCTCGTCCATGACCAGCAGGATGCCGTACTTCTTCGCCAGCTTTTGCAGCTCCTGGTGGAAGCCCGGCGGCGGGATGATGTAGCCGCCCTCACCCTGGATCGGCTCGACGAAGATCGCTGCGGTGTCCTCGGGCGGCACGACCTTCTTGAAGACGACGTCCTCGAGGTAGCTCACGCAGGCGTGGCCGCAGTCCGGGAACTTGAGGTTGAACACGCAGCGCCGGCAGTCGGCGTAGGGCACGTGGGTGACCCCCGGCATGGTCGGGGCGAAGCCCTTCTTCTGGATCGCCTTGGAGGCGGTGAGCGAGAGCGAGCCCATGGTCCGGCCGTGGAACGCGCCGATGAACGCGATGAACTGGCTGCGCTTGGTCTTGTAGCGCGACAGCTTGATGGCGCACTCGATCGCCTCCGTCCCGGAGTTCGACAGGAACGTGCGCTTGAGGTTCCTGCCGGGCGCGAGCTTGCCGAGCTTCTCGGCGAGCTGGATCTCCTGCGGGTAGTAGAAGTCCGTCCCCGACATGTGGAGGAAGCGGGCGGCCTGGTCCTGGATGGCCTTGACCACCGCCGGATGGGAATGCCCGGTCGCTCCCACCGCGATGCCCGCGTTGAGGTCGAGGAAGACGTTGCCGTCGACGTCGGTCAGCTCCAGCCCACTGGCATGATCGACCACCAGGGGATAGGCGCGGGTGTAGGACGTCGAGATCGCGGCCTTGTCGCGCGCGACCCATGCCTTGGCCTTCGGGCCGGGCAGGAGCCCGGACTTGAGACGCGGTGCAGTGGATTTCAAGGGTTCCTCCGGGCGGGGCGGACGGCGGCAGAAGCCGCCGAAGTCGCTGAAATCATGGCAGATTGGGCGATCGGCCACAACCCCCGCCGGGACCCGCGCGCCGAGCGATGCCGCGCCAGGGAATTGGATCCGTAAAAACGCCTGTTTCGATCGCGGAAGAAACTCCCGCGGCCTCTCGGCGGCCGCGGGTCATCGCAGCAGGAAGGTCAGCGGACGATGACGAAGTGGCCCTTGGCCTCGAATCCCTCAGCCGACAGGACGTGGTACATATAGATCCCCGACGCCACGTCCAGGCCTTCCCCGTTCTTCAGGTCCCAGTTCAGGTTACCCGACGCCGCGTCCGATTTCTCGAGATCGCGCACCAGGTCCCCGGCGACAGTGAAGATGCGCACGCGGACGTTCGCCGGCACGTTCTGGAACTGGATGCGGTGCTCGCCCGGAAGATCCCAGCGCTCCTGACCGCGATAGGGGTTGGGCACGACCACGATCCGCTCGACGTTCGACGTCGCCTCGCCCACCACGTAGACCGGCGTCTGCATCAGGTTGGTCAGCTTGCCGTTGAGGTTCGGGCACGAACTGGCGTCGCCGAAGACGGCGCAACGGGCGTAGTTGTCGAGCGTATCCGGCACGAACATGTCCGCGGTCTCCC
>JBKJOC010000396.1:0-3119 GCA_046595725.1 Candidatus Eiseniibacteriota bacterium | reverse complement strand
CGTTGCGCGCGATCACGATCGCGTTCGAGCGCGCGCGGCCGACGACGGTCCAGGCAAAGAGCAGCGCCTCCATCTCCTCGGGGGTCGGCGCGCGGCGCGTCACGACCTCGAGCCGCAACGCCGGAGCATCCGCGCGCGTCCCCTGGACCAGCAGTGAATCTCCCAGCGCGCGGGCTTCCCAGCGCATGGGCGCGCCGGGATGGGAGCGCACGATCCGGAGGTTCTTCTTGGCCCGCAGGTGATCGAGCGCCGCGGGCGCGAACGAGGGCGCTGCGACACATTCGAGAAAGGGCTTGCCCAGCGACTCGGCCGTCGCCGCATCGACTTCCGTGTTGAACGCCACCACGCCACCGAAAGCCGAGAGGTTGTCCGCCTCGAACGCGTGGGTGAAGGCGTCGAGCGCGCGCGCTCCCCGCCCCACCCCGGCCGGCTCGTTGTGCTTGACGATGACGCACGCGGGTGAGGCAAACTCCTGCACCAGCGCAATCGCGGCCTCGAGATCGACCAGGTTGTTGAAGGAGAGTTCCTTGCCCTCGAGTACGGCATCGGCCGCCAGGGTCGCGCCGCCGCGCGCATAAAGTGCCGCCTCCTGGTGCGGGTTCTCGCCGTAGCGCAGGGAGCGCACGCGGCGATGGCCGCGCACCCACGTCGCCGGAGGCCCCTCCCCCCCCGTTTCTCGCGCATACCGGCCGGCGATCGCCGCGTCATAGAGCGCGGTGCGCTCGAATGCCGCGCGCGCGCACGCGAGCCGGAACTCCCAGGGCAACCCGCCCTCCGCCTCGAGCGCGGCCACCGCGTCCTCGTACTGGTCCGGGGAGGAAAGCACGGCGACGGCCTCGACGTTCTTCGCCGCCGCGCGCAGGAGAGTCACGCCACCGATGTCGATCTTTTCGACCGCCTCATCCCACGCGGCGTCGTCCGGAAGATCTTCGAAAGGATAGAGCGTGCAGGCCACGAGGTCGAACGCAGGGACCCCCCGTTCCTCAAGATCGTTCAGGTCGCCCGGCACGGAGCGTCGCGCCAGGACGCCGCCGAGCAGGGACGGGTGAAGAGTCTTCACCCGACCGCCGAGCCACGCCCCCTGCCCGACCAGGTCGGAGACCGGGCGCGCCCCGATCCCGTCGGCCGCGAGCGCGGCGCGCGTCCCCTCGGTCGCCCACAGCGTCGCACCGCGGGCGACCAGAGCGCGCGCCAACAAGTCGGCGCCCGTACGATCCGAAAGCGAAAACAGCGCGTTCCGAACCGGAACCATCTTCATGGAGTCCACTCCGCGCCGAGGAATCGCCGAGCCGCCTCGAGGTAGCGCGTGCGCGTCACGGCCACGACGTCGGGCGGCAGGTCGGGCGCCGGCGGCACGTGATCCCAGCCGGCCTGGTCGAGCCAGTCGCGCACGAACTGCTTGTCGAAGGAGACGAGGTGACCCTCTTCCCACGCCGCGTGGTCCCAGTAGCGCGAACTGTCCGGGGACAGGAGCTCGTCGATGAGCGTGAGCTGACCGTCGACATGGCCGAACTCGAACTTCGTGTCCGCCAGGACAAGGCCGGCCTCGAGCGCGATCGCACGCGCTTCAATGTAAAGCGCGAGGCTTCGCTCCTCGAGCTCGTCGGCCAGATCCTTCCCGAGGCGTTGCCCGAGGGTCCCGTGCGGGATCGGCTCGTCGTGGCCCTGCTCGGCCTTGGTGGTCGGTGTGAACACGGGAGGATCGAGGCGCGCGCCGTCCGAGAGCCCGGCAGGCAGGGTGCGGCCATGCAGCGTGCCATGCTCGCGATATTCGCGCCAGCCGGACCCGGTGAGGTGGCCGCGCACGACGCACTCGATGTCGACGCGCTCGGCCTTCCTGCACAGCATGACCCGGCCGTCGAGGGGCACGTGCGAGCGGTACGGGTGGGGCAGCTCCGCCAACACGGTGGACAGGAGGTGATGCGGGCGCGCCGCGGCCAGGCGCGCGAACCAGAACGCCGACAGCGCGGTGAGCACGCGCCCCTTGTCGGGGATCGGGGTCGGCAGGATGGCGTCGTAGGCGGACAGCCGGTCACTGGCGATCACCACGATATGCTCGCCCAGATCGTAGACCGATCGCACCTTGCCGATGCGCCACGGCGTCGCGCCGGGCACGAAAACTTCCGCCATCCCGGGCGTCGGTGCGGCGTTCACGCGGACCTGCCGTTCCGCCCGGGGAACAGCGCGAGAAGTTCGACGGCACCGGCCACACGGGCGCCGTCGGACGGGCCCTGCTCGTACGAGCCGTAGACGTCGAACAGGACCGGCGCCAGCCCCGCGGCGCGCGCGCCCTCGACGTCGAACTCCATCACGTCGCCGACGTAGGCGCAACGCGCGGGCTCGATCCCGAGCCGCTCGCATGCCAGGTGAAAGATCCGTGGCGCCGGCTTCTCGATTCCGACGTCGTGCGAATCGATGACGAACTCGAAGCGCTCGAGCAGGCCGAGCCCCTCGAGGACCGCGCGCGCGCGGCCGTCGGAATTCGAGACCGCGGCGACGCGGTAGCCGCGGACTCGCAATTCCCCGAGCGCATCCGTCATGCCCGGCAACACCCGGCTCCACAGGTGATGCGCGCGGTGGAAGTCCCGGACCTCGGGGAACGCGCGCGCACTCTCTTCCGGGGTGGCGCCCGCCGCGCCCATCATCCCTTCGAAGAACGCGCGCCAGACCGTGTCGGGCGGCGCGCCCTCGCGCAGGCGGAGTTTCATCGCGCGGCGCCCGGCGCGCTCGGCCGCGGCCTCCCAGCCCTCGAAGACCGCGACGCCGTGGCCGGCCAGGATGTCCGCGACCACGTCATGGCGGATCTCGAGCACGGTGCCCCCGAGGTCGAACAGCACGGCCTCGACCGCGGCCCACGGTGCGCCGGTCACGGGAGTTCCGGTCCCGGGAGTTCCGGCCATGGGAGCTCCGGGACAAGCCAGCGCACGCGCCGGCCGTCCAGTTCGAACGGACGGGTCAGGTAGGAGTGCACGGCGCGCGGATAGAGCGCGTGCTCGGCGGCATGGATGCGCGGTGTGAGGGTGGCGAGCGTGTCGTCCCGATCCTCGACGACGACACGCTCGCCACCCTCACACCGCGCATCCATGCCGCCGAGCACGCGCTCTATCCGCGCGCCGTGC
>JBKJOC010000173.1:0-3428 GCA_046595725.1 Candidatus Eiseniibacteriota bacterium | reverse complement strand
GAGCGCGTGCACGCCGGCGAGACCTTCGTCATCGCGGGCGAACGCTTCGCGATCGGAAGCTCGCGCGAGATGTCGCCCGCCGGCCTCAAGGGCGTCGCCGAGGAGGCGGGCTTCGAGCTGGTGGTGGTGTGCGGGGCAAACACGGGGGACATCTTCCGGCGCAACGCGCTCAATCTCGGGCTCCACGTCGTCCAGTGTCCCGAGGCCGTGGCCGACGCGCAGGACGGAGACTCGTTCTCGTTCGACACCCGGACCCGCGCGCTGACCAACGAGACTCGCGGCAAGGCCTATGCGCCGGTCGCCCTCTCCGCCAAGGAGGACGAACTGCGACAGGGTGGCGGTATTTTCGCCACCGGCCGCCGCGAGTTCGTCGAGAGCGTGCGCCGCGCGCCCGAGGTGCGATTTCCCGATGCGGAGACGGCGCGCACCCTGACGGCCAGCGAGCAGATCGTGTGGGCGCACCGGGTGGACAAGGACGCCGTGCTCGCCCGGGGAGCCACCGTGCGCGTGTACGGCGACCTGTTTCCCGCCTCCGACGGCACCGCGCCGTTCTCGATCCACACCTTCAACCAGATCACGGGCGGCGAGGCGATCTACCCGCGCCGCCTGGCGGTGGCGAACGACCACTTCGTGTTCACGGGCGTGGCGGCGGACGACAAGCAGACCTCGATCGGCCACGCCTTCGCGGAGAAGAACGACGTGGGCGAGCCCTACTACGCGAAGCCGGGCGCGGGCATCTTCCACTTCTACTTCCCGGAGCAGGGGCTGATCATCCCGGGCGGCTTCTACCCGGGCGCCGATTCGCACTCGCGCGCATACGGCGCGTACGGCGCGTTCGGGATGGGCGTGGGCTCGACCACGCTTGGCTTCGGATGGGCGACGGGCTACATCTACTTCACGCTCGCGAAGCAGCGCCGCGTGCGTTTCACCGGCAAGCTCCAGCCGTGGGTCAGCGGCAAGGACATCGTGCTCGCACTCCTCGCGCGGTGGGGGGCGGCGCAGTCGCAGGGCATGGGCGTGGAGTTCGAGGACGTCCACCGGCAGCTGCCGATGCCCTATCGCAACACGATCGCGAACATGATGGCCGAGGCCGAGGCGCAGAACGGGATCTTCCCGGCCGACGACATCACCGAGGCCTGGTTCAAGGGGCGCAACATCCCGATGCCCTATCCGCGCATCGTCCCCGGTGCGGACGCGCACTACGAGATCGACGAGGAGCTCGACCTCTCGAAGATCGCGCCTATGATCGCGAAGCCGTTCAGCCCTGGCAACGCGTTCGCCGCGTCAGAGATCGCAAAGGAGCGACTGACGTTCGACAAGGCGATGATCGGCTCGTGCACGAACGGCGGCTACGACGACTTGCTCCAGGCCGCGCTGGTGCTGCGCGCGGCGCGCGCGCACGGCAGGCTGAGCGTCGCCAAAGGCAAGGAGTTCGTCGTCTTCCCGGGCTCGGGCCGAGTCAAGCAGCTGATCGAGCAGCCGGATCCGCGGCTCGAGGGCGAATCGATCGCGCAGGTCCTGCGCGCGGCGGGGGCGGCGATCCGCGAGTCGTGGTGCGGGCCGTGCTTTGGCCAGGGCCCGGACGCGCTCGCGCCGGGTCAGCAGGCGATCACGACCTTCAACCGCAACTGGCAGAACCGCATGGGCGTGGGTGGCGAGGGTTACCTCGCGAGCCCGGCCGTGGTCGCAGCCTCGGCGTTGCTCGGCTACATGGCGCCGCCGTCGGAGCTGGGGTTGGTGTGGGAGCCGGCGGAGTTCGCGGTCTAGACGGCATGGGCAAGGGCCGCGCGCCGCTTGCCTGACCGTTGCCGAGCGGGTACACTCGGCCGCGTCCAAGGCGCTCCGACGACGCGTACCTCAGGGTCGGGCCTCGCGCCGCGTCACAATCCCCGCACCGGAGTCCCTGTGGCCACCACCGCCGACATCAAGAACGGTCTCGTCATCGAGCACAAGAACGACCTCTTTCGCATCGTCGAGTTCCAGCACGTCAAGCCCGGCAAAGGCGGAGCATTCGTACGGACCAAGCTCAAGAACCTGCGGACGGGACGCGTCATCGACGAGACCTGGAACTCGGGGGAGAAGATCATCGACGTCCGCCTCGAGCCGCATGCCGCGCAGTTCCTCTACGCCTCGGGTGACGACTTCCACTTCATGAACACCGAGACCTTCGACCAGCTCACGATCTCGAAGGAGACCATCGGCGACAACGCGAATTACCTGAAGGACGGCATGGTCCTCCAGCTGCTCCTGCGCGAGTCGAAGATCATCACGATCGAGTTTCCGAAGATGGTCGAACTGTCGGTCGTTGAAACCGAGGGCGGCGCGACGCGCGGCGACACGGCGAAGGCGTTCCAGAAGAACGCCAGGCTCGAGACCGGGCTCGACGTCATGGTGCCGGGGTTCATCAAGCAAGGCGATGTCATCAAGGTGGACACGGAAACCGGAAAGTACGTCGAGCGCGTCTGATCCAGGTCAACCCATGAGTGAGTGGAAATGAACCGCCCCGCTTCTCGTTCGAGAAACGGGGCGGTGTGTTACCGGCCTGGAACGGGCGGAGAGCCGTCCCCCGGCCGGGTCACGCCGATCGCGCCGGGCGCACACTCACGTCGCGATCGAGAGTGAACTTGAGGTTCTTGCCCGCTTCCAGCTCGACCCCTCGCGGAGGCGCGCCCACGGCGTAGACGCAGCTGCGCGAATCGAGACGGTAGGCCTGGCCGTCGAACTCGACTTGGTCATAGGCCAGTTGCAGCCGGCCGCGACCACCGTCCCGAGAAAGCGGATCCGACAACACCACATGGCCGTGAAGGTACGCTCCGGCCGGGACGGCCACGTGGCCGTCGACGTAGACGGGCGCCGCCAGGCGCGCGGAGAACCGGTCGCCCACTTCACTGATGTCGGTGTCGAGCGAGATCTGGAGGACGACGTGGAGCGGCGTCCCGGCCCGCATCACGGGTGGGGCATACGGGCGCGCAGAAACCACGACGGCGAGCACCAGTGCGCAGACCACGGCGAAGGGGATGAAACGCTTCATCGAACGACCCTCCCTGGTGCGACCTCGGGGCGAGTTTCAGGTCCGGAGGGCGCCGGCCTGAACCGGCGCCCCCGGCAAATCGCGGGACAACCCTTTAGCCGGCCGCCCCGCGCCGTCCGCCCCCAGCCACCAGGAGCGCAATTCCGGCCACCACTGCCACGGCACCCGCGATCGGAGGGAAGGGAATCGTCTTCTTCTCCGCGACGTTGAACTCCACAGGCCCCAAGTCGACGTTGTGCCGACTCTTCGTGTACGTGAACCCGCCCCAGGCCAGGCCGAGGAGGCCGACGACGAGGAGGATCAGTCCGACCACACGTGCCATGGTGACTCCTCTAGACGGGGCGTGATCCCTGGATGACGCGGATCAGCACGCTGGCAATCGCCAGCACGAGCAGCA
>JBKJOC010000473.1:0-3112 GCA_046595725.1 Candidatus Eiseniibacteriota bacterium | reverse complement strand
CAGGAATTGCCCGTCGTCCTGGGGCTGGCTGCCGTTGAAGCGGTCCTTGTCCTTGCGCGGAATCGCCTCCTCGTTGACCAGCGGATTGCCCAGGCGCGAGACCTGCACGTGACCGCCTGACTCGCTGAGGGTGCCATCTCCGTTGATCGTCCGGTTCGCGCTCCGCTCGCTGGTCGACCACACGCCGATGATGCTGTTCGTCGTGTCGGTGGCTCCACCGTTCTTCGTCAGCCGCTCCTTGGGAACCTGGATCGCGATGGTGTGCACGTTGAAACCGCCCAGGCCGTTGATGCCTCCGCCCTGGTTGCCCGGCGGCCGGCGGACCGAGAGCAGGTCGAAGTGCGCGCCGGTATCGATGAAGAAGGGATCGTCGCGCGGTCCGGCGAACACGATTGAACCGTCCGACAACGTGGAATTCGCTGACTTCGCGAGCTCGGGGTAGTTGGGGGTCGTCTTCGGTCCGATGTTCGCCGGGGGCACGGGCAGGTTCGAGCCAAGAACCGTCGGTGCGCCGTTGTCGTAGCGCGTCACGGAATAAGTCTGCCTTAGATTGAAGTCAGGATCCGTCAGGGACGTGATCGGCCCGGTCGCATAGAGGAATGTGTTCGCATTGAGCACGGTGGTGGTGAACTTGAACTCGAACACCACGTGCGCGCGGGCGTCTCCAACGTTGTCGACCTTGATGTAGTACCAGGCGTTCTCGTCGAAATTGTAGTAATTGGGCCCGTTGCTCGCTTCCTGGAGCGGGATGAAATTCGCCACCAGCGTCACGGTATTCAACTTATCGGGACTCACGAATGCGTAGACATCCGTGTTGTCGACCGTCGGGTCTTTCGTGATGGCGTAAGCTTCGCGGTGGCTCGAAGCAAGGACGTTGGAGCTGCCGGCAGCAATCATCGCAAGTGCGATCAGGGCGGGGCGTACAAATCGAGAATGCATGGCGGGGAGAATCCTTCCCGGATGTCTTGAGCCCGAGACTCGCAGTGGGGGTTGCGATCCCGTGCTTTGAGTTCGCGCAGCAATCCCCGGGGGAGTCAAGGAGCGAGATCCAGTGTTCGGCGGTGGCGGGCTCGGCGCCGCCCAAAATCGTGAGAAACACTGCAAAAATCGAAGTATCGGGACCCCTGAATCGGGTGTACGATCCCCCCGCCTGCTGGACCTGGGTACGGGCCGAGAAAAAGTGAGGGCACGATGCCGAAACACGACAACCGGCCCCCTCCGCCGCCGGAACAAATCGCGAGTCCCGCCGCCGAGGTCCTCGCCGAGGCCCCGAGCCCGCAGTTTCCGATCGTCGGGATCGGGGCCTCGGCGGGTGGACTGGAAGCCTTCACCCGCTTCCTCAAGGCGCTCCCGGTCGACACCGGAATGGCGTTCGTCATCGTGCAGCATCTCTCCCCGACCCACGAAAGCGCCCTGCCCCAGATCCTCTCCCGTGCCACCGGCATGCCGGTCTCCGACGCCTCGAATGATTCGAGAATCGAACCCGATCACGTTTACGTCATCCCCCCTGATCGCAACATGGAGCTCAAGGGCGAACAGCTCACGCTGTCCCAGCGCGCGCCGCGCGGGGTCCAACACCCGATCGATCTCTTCCTGCGCTCCCTCGCCAGGAATCAGCGAGAGCGGGCGATCGGCGTGGTGCTCTCGGGAACGGGGAGCGACGGCACGCTGGGGCTCGAGGAAATCAAGGCCGCGGGCGGAATCACATTCGTGCAGGATGAGACGTCGCAGTTCGACGAGATGCCGCGCAACGCCGTGGCCTCGGGTTGCGTCGACTTCCAGTTGCCCCCCGAAGGGATCGCTTCCGAACTCGTGCGCATCGCGGCGCACCCTTATGTCGCGGGAACGGCCACCATGCCGCAGGAGGAGTTCCTGGGCCTGCGGGCGTCGCCGGACAAGGCTTCGCTGGCGCCGATCCTTTCGGTATTGCAGACCGTGAGCGGGACCGATTTCACGTCCTACAAGGTCAACACCCTCGCGCGGCGGATCACGCGGCGCATGATCCTGCTCAAGCTCGACGGGATCGATGCGTACGCATCGCTCCTGCGCGAGAACCGGTCCGAGGTCGAGGCCCTCTACCGCGACATCCTGATCAATGTCACCAGCTTCTTCCGGGATCCGGAACTGTTCCAGCTTCTCAAGACCAAGGTGGTCCCGGCCCTGATCCGGGACCGTGCCGAGCACGAGCCCCTGCGCGTTTGGGTGCTCGGGTGCTCCACCGGCGAGGAGGCGTACTCGGTCGCGATGTCCTGCACGGAGGCCATGGAGACCATCCCGGGGATCATTCCGGCCCAGATCTTTGCCACCGACATCAATGCGGCGTCAATCGAGCATGCCCGCGCGGGGACGTATACGCGCGAACGCATGGGCGACGTCTCGCCCGAGCGGCAACGGAAATTCTTCGTCGAGAGCAACGGCGGATACCGTGTCGCCAAGTCGATCCGTGACATGTGCGTGTTCGCGCAGCACAACGTCATGACCGATCCCCCGTTTTCGCGGATAGACCTGATCAGTTGCCGCAACCTCTTGATCTACATGGAGGCCGGCCTGCAGAAGCAGATCATTCCTCTGCTTCATTACGCGCTCCGCCCAGGTGGCTACCTTGTCCTCGGCTCCTCCGAGACCGTCGGTGACGCCCGCGACCTCTTCGATTCCACAGAGGCCAAGGCCCGGATCTACGCCAGGAAGTCCGGCCCCGGGAAGAGGCTCGCGGCATTTCCGCTCAAGCGCGACGAGTCTCGCGAGACCCGCGCCCCGGCGGGCGACCGGATGCCAGGCCGAAGGCCGGGCGTCGGCTCCGGCTCACTGCGGTCGGCGTCGATTGCGCCGCTCCAGGGCGAAATCGACCGGTTGCTGCTGGCGCGATTCGCCCCGGCCGGCGTGGTCGTCGATGCCGAACTCGAGATCCTCCAGTTTCGGGGGAAGACCGATCCCTTCCTCATGCCAGCGCAGGGACAGGCGACCTTCAGCCTGCTCAAGATGGCGCGCCAGGACCTGCTGGCTCCCCTGCTTGCCCTCACGCGCCGCGCGAAACTGGAACTGGGCGCGGTCCGCCACGAAGGCCTGAGGGTAAGGTCCGGTGACGGGCTACGAGTCATCGACCTCGAGATCG
>JBKJOC010000452.1:0-2910 GCA_046595725.1 Candidatus Eiseniibacteriota bacterium | reverse complement strand
ACCCGCCGGCCGCTAGCGTTCACGGAGGAACCCTGGCCGCCAAGACCTCCCCCCTGATGGAGCAGTTCGGGCGCATCAAGCGCGCGCACCCGGACTCGATCCTGTTCTTTCGCGTCGGCGACTTCTACGAGACGTTCCACGACGACGCGGTCGAGGCGGCACGGTTGCTCGGCATCACGCTGACCTCGCGCAACAAGAACGACCCCTCGCCCATCCCGCTCGCCGGCATTCCGTGGCACCAGCGCGACGTCTATGTCGCGCGCCTGCTCAAGCACGGTCGGCGGGTTGCGATCTGCGAGCAACTCGAGGATCCGGCCGATGCCAAGGGGCTGGTCGAGCGCGGCGTGACGGAGGTCCTGACCCCGGGCTCGGTGGTGGCGGACGCGTTCCTGGTGGCCGGGGAGAGCAACTACCTGGCCGCGATCGCGCAAGGCGAGGATGGAGCGCGCGCCGGCATCGCGCTGGTCGAGGCGTCGACCGGCGAGTTCCTGGCGGGCGAATTCCCGGTCGACGAGGCCGCAGCAGAGATCGGGCGCTACGTCGTCGCCGAGTTCGTCCTGCCGGCAAGTGGGACCCTGGCGCGTCCCCTCGAGGCGGCGCTGTTCGGCGCGCGCGCGGTGACGCGCCTGCCCGAAGGGCGCTTCGCCCAGGACGGTGCCCGGGCCGCGCTGTACGCGCAGTTCGGCGAGACAGAGGTCGGCGACGCCGCCCCACTCACCGTGCGCGCCGCGGCGGCCGCGCTGTCCTACCTGGCCGAGGTCCAGGGCAGCGCGCTCGCGCAGGTGCGCCGCTTCGGCCGCCTCGCCACGCGCGATCACCTCGGCCTCGATCCTTCCACCCGGCGCTCGCTCGAGCTGTTCGAGCCCGCGCCCGGCGGCGATCCCAAGCATACGCTGTGGGCGGTGCTTCATCGCACGCGGACGCCCGCCGGGGCGCGCCGCCTGCGCGCGCTGATCGAGCGCCCGCTGGTCGACCCGGTGGCGATCGAGGCGCGACTCGAGGCGGTCGACCGGCTGGTCCAGGATCCCGCCTGCCGGCAACGCGTGCGCGCGCTGCTCGAGGAAACCTACGACCTCGAGCGCCTGACCTCGCGCGTCGCCTCGGGCAAGGTCAATGCGCGCGACCTGGTCGCGTTGCGCGAAACGCTGCTGCGGGTGCCCGCGCTGCGACAGGCGCTCGAGGGCGAAGCGCCCGTGCCCGAGCTCGCGCGCATCGCCGCCGCGCTCGATCCCCACCAGGAGCTGGTCGAGCGCCTCGCGCGCGCGCTGGTCGACGATCCGCCCGTGACGATCAGGGACGGCGGCATGATCCGCCCCGGCTACGAGGCGGAGCTCGACCGGCTGCGCGAGCTGGCCTCGGGCGGCAAGCGCTGGCTCGCCGAGTTCGAGGCCCGCGAACGCGCCGCCACCGGCATCGCCTCGCTCAAGATCGGCTACAACCGCGTGTTCGGCTATTACCTGGAGATCACGAAGTCGCACCAGGCCAAGGCCCCGGCCCACTACGAACGCCGGCAGACGCTGACCACGGCCGAGCGATTCGTCACGCCGGAGCTGAGGGAGAAGGAATCGGAGGTGCTGGGCGCCGAGGAGCGGATGAAGGACGCCGAGCATGATTGCTTCACGCTCCTGCGCGAGGACTGTGCCGCGCAGATCGCGAGCCTCCAGGACACTGCCGGGTCGCTCGCGCTGCTCGACGCGCTGGCCGCGCTGGCGGAGGTCGCCGCGCAGTCGGGATGGGTAAGGCCGCGCGTCCACGGCGGCGACCGGCTGGTGCTCACGGGCTCGCGCCACCCCGTGGTCGAGAAGCTCCTGCCGCCCGGCCGCTTCGTCCCGAACGACGTCGAGCTCGATCCCGCGCGCCGGCAGATCGTCCTCTTGACCGGGCCCAACATGGCCGGCAAGTCGACCTACATGCGCCAGGTCGCGTTGAACGTCCTCCTGGCGCAGGCCGGGTCGTTCGTGCCGTGCACGGCGGCCGAGATCGGCGTGGTCGACCAGATCTTCACGCGGGTGGGCGCGGGCGATCACGTCGCGGGAGGCCAGTCGACGTTCATGGTCGAGATGATCGAGACCGCGAACATCCTGAAGCGCGCGACCGCGCGCTCGCTGGTGGTGCTCGACGAGATCGGGCGGGGGACCTCGACCTACGACGGCATGTCGCTCGCCTGGGCCGTGACCGAGGAGCTGCACAAGGACACGGGGCCGCGGCCGCGCACGCTGTTCGCGACCCATTATCACGAGCTGACACAGCTCGCAGCGCACCTGCCGCGGGTGTTCAATCGCAGCGTGCGGGTGGAGGAGTACGGCGAGGATGTGATCTTCCTGCACGAGGTGGTCGACGGGCCGGCCGACAAGAGCTACGGCATTCACGTCGCGCGGCTGGCGGGACTGCCCGAACCCGTGGTGGCGCGGGCGCGCGCGATCCTGGCCCTGCTCGAGGCGGAGCGCGTGGACCCGCTCGAGGCGTCCGCTGCGGGCGGCGCCTCGCAGGTGGCCGACGCACCCCGGCCCCAGCTCAGCCTGTTCGGCACGGACCCGCGCGCGGACGAGTTGCGCGCCCTCCTGACAGAGTTGGACCTGGACCGGATGGCCCCGCGCGATGCACTGGCCTTGCTCTACGAGTGGCGGGAGCGACTGGTGGGTCCGGTCAAGCGGTAGTGGCGGAAGCGCTTTCGGCGATCACTTCGAGCACGTTCTCATAGCGCCCGAAGCTCGGCATCAGGTAGACACCGGCAAACCGGCCGCGCGCGGCCTTGAAGAGATCGCGCGCGTGCGTGACGCCCTCGGCCTGGGCGGCTGCGCCGGCATCGCGGAGCCGATCCCGCAACTCCTGCGGGACCGTGATCCCGGGCACCTCGTTGTGCATGAACTCGGCGTGGCGGAACGACTGCAGCGGCAGGATCCCCAGCAG
>JBKJOC010000429.1:0-2664 GCA_046595725.1 Candidatus Eiseniibacteriota bacterium | reverse complement strand
GGGGTGATTGAGCCCCGCCACCGTGCGCGCCTCGCGCTCGAAGCGCGCCAGGCGGTCGGGAGAGGACGCGACCTCCGAGGGCAGCACCTTGACCGCCACCTCGCGGCCGAGCCGAAGGTCCTTCGCGCGATAGACCTCTCCCATCCCCCCTGCGCCCAGGGGACCGAGGATTTCGTAGGTACCGAGGCGAGTGCCGGGAGTCAGAGACATGCGATGGAATCTAACCGAAGGAGCCCGCCGAGTCCGGAAGAAGCGAGGGGCTGCGTGGCGAGGGCGACTCGGAGGGTACTCGCGTGACACCATTTAACGTCCGGTACGACGGCATGAGCGCCAACGACGCCCAGAGCCCGCCCGGTGCGTTCGCACCCTGGTTCGGCATTTAGCGCGCCTGGATCGCGCTCGCGCCCAGCACGTGGAGCGAGCGGCCATCCTGCACGAACGCCACGACCTCGCCCGCATCCCCGCCGCCCGCCGACAGCGTCACCGATCCCGCCCCCGACGCCTCGAGCGCGCGTGTCACGAAGCTCCGCACCACGTTGACGTGCGCCAGCGTACGGCCGGCGTTCTCGCCGCGCGCCACGCGCGTCGTCGCCGCGGACTCGGTCCACGCCACGCACACGACCGCGCCCTTCGGCGCGCCCGCGGCGCGGTAGTTCACATGCACGCGCGGCCCGTCGCGGCGCGCCTCGACGGCGAGCGCGACCGTCGCCGGCGTGGCGAGCGCGGCGGCGATCTCGCGGTCGGCGCGCGCGGGGTTCGAGCCCACGAAGCCGGCCTGCCCGTTGACGATCATCTGCGGCGTGTAGACCTGCTCCTCGGCAAGCGCGGTCGCGTACTTGCGCTGGCGTTGCGAGTACGCGGCGTCGCTGAAGGGGTCGCGCCAGCCGAGCGAATTCCAGTAGTCGACGTGGAATCCGAGCGCGTACACGCGGCGGCCGCTCGTGCGTGCGTGCTTCACCAGGTCGGCGAGGACGCGGTCGGCGGGCGGACAGCTCGAGCAGCCCTCGGAGGTGAACAACTCGACCACTGCGACCGGTGCAGAGGCCGCGGCTTGTGCGCTCGCGGCAAAGGCGAGGAGCAGCAGGGTTGCGATCGAAAGCAGTCGCATGGTGGGGCCTCAGGGCGCGAGAGAGTCGTCCGCGCCGGGCTGGCGCGGCTCGATCCAATGTACGAGCCGAAGCGGCGGGTGGGACCGGGTCAGCGGATCTCAACCCGCCACCCCGGCCTCGCAGTGCGACGTGAGCTCCCGGAACGTCAATGCTTCGTGAACATGATGAAGGGTCATCGGCCCTGCGCCTTCGAGATCGGCGAGCGTGCGCCCGAGCCGCCACACGCGGTGATAGCCGCGCGCGGAGAGCCCGAATCGTTCGATGGCATCGAGCAGCCGCCGCTGGGCTGTCGGCTCGAGCGGAGCGACGCGCTCGAGATCCGCCGCGCTGAGTCGCGCGTTCTTGCGCGCGACGCCGGGATGAAGTGCCGCGCGCTCCTCCTGTGCGGCCCACGCGCGCGCCACGCGTGCGCGCGCAGCCTCGTGCTCGAGCGCAAGCAGCCCACTCGCGCGCGACAAATCCCGCCGGCGCACCGGTGCGACGGCCAGGTGGACGTCAATGCGGTCCAGCAGGGGCCCGGAGAGCCGGCCGCGGTAGCGCTCGATCGCGGAAGGGGCGCAGCGGCAGCGCCGGCGGCGCTGGCCCAGGTTGCCGCACGGACACTCATTGCAGGCACCCACGAGCTGGAACGCCGCCGGGAAGCGATGCGCCCCGCCCGCGCGCGCGATCGCGATCACGCCGTCCTCGAGCGGCTGGCGCAGCGC
Organism: Candidatus Eiseniibacteriota bacterium; assembly: GCA_046595725.1. Lineage (GTDB taxonomy): Bacteria > Eisenbacteria > RBG-16-71-46 > RBG-16-71-46 > DASYSL01 > JANPEF01. The sequence goes on along the minus strand of JBKJOC010000429.1, from coordinate 851 downwards.
CTCGAGCGCGTCGCGGCGAAACTCCGGCAGTTCGTCCAGGAAGAGCACGCCGTGATGCGCAAGTGTGACCTCGCCCGGCCGCGGCTGGGGACCGCCGCCCAGGAGCGCCGGCAGCGTGATCGAGGCGTGCGGCGCGCGGAACGGACGGGTGCGCATGAGCCCTGAGCTTTCGCGCAGGAGGCCCGCGATCGAATGGATGCGCGTCAACTCGCGCGCCTCGTCCGCAGCGAGCGGCGGGAGCAGCCCGGGGAGCGCGCGCGCCAGTAGCGTTTTGCCCGCGCCCGGCGGGCCGATGAAGACCACGTTGTGCCCGCCCGCCGCCGCGGCCTCGAGCGCGCGCTTGGCGCGCTCCTGGCCGGCGATGTCGTCGAGCGTGACGCGTTGGTCCCTCTCGTCGTCCGGGTCGGGGGCGGCGGGCGAGGCGACCGCCGGCTCCGGCAGCCCTCCGCCGCGCAGCCAACCCGCGACTTCGGCGAGCGAACTCGCCGGCAGGACGGTCACCGCGCCGTCGAGCGCCGCCTCACCTGCGCACGCGGCCGGCGCCACGAGGGCGCGCGCACCCAACGAAGCCGCGCACTCGGCGTAGGCGAGCGCGCCGCGCACGCGCCTCAGGCGGCCGTCGAGCGCGAGCTCGCCGACCACGATCCAGCCCTCGGCGCGCTCGCCCGGGACCTGTCCGGTGGCCGCGAGGACCGCGAGCGCGATCGGCAGGTCGAACGCGGCGCCTTCCTTGCGGAGCGCGGCGGGCGCAAGGTTCGCGGTGATGCGCTTGAGCGGAAACTGGAAGCCCGACTCGCGCAGCGCGCTGACGACGGGTTGGCGCGCCTCGCGCACGGCGGTGTCGGGCAGGC
>JBKJOC010000073.1:0-2988 GCA_046595725.1 Candidatus Eiseniibacteriota bacterium | reverse complement strand
GAGACTGCGAGCGGCGCCAGGAACGTCAGGATGCCGAGGGGCAGGCGCACCGCGGTCAGGGCCCCGAAGCGCTGCCAGGCCGTGAGCGCGCCGGCGCCGGCCGCGCTGACGGTGACGAAGGGCAGGGAAGCCGCCAGCACGAACAGGATCCCCTGCGTCTCCCCCTTCATGGCATCGGGGACGCGCAGGACCTCGTGCGACAGCACGGGCGCGGCGAGGGCGAGCGCGAGCGCGCCGAGCGCGCCGAGCGCGCAGGTGAGCGCGACCGCGGTCCAGAACCATGCGGGCACCTCGGCCTCGCGGCCCTGGGCGCGCAGGTTCGAGAGCGTCTGCGTCACCGCGGTGCCGATCCCGAGATCGAACAGCGTGAAGTACCCGACCAGCGCCCACGCCAGGCTCAGGACGCCGAAGCGCTCGGCCCCGAGGTGGCGCACGAGCGTGGGAATCGCGACCAGCGCGACCACGAGCGGCAGGAGGAGGCCGAGCAGGTTCCAGATCGCCCCGCGGGCCAGGCGCGTGGAGTTCATCGACCGCCTCTTCCCTTGGCGCGCAACAGTTCCTCATAGAGGGCCTCGAGCTGGCGCGCGACGGCACGCGCGGAGAACTGCTCGAGCAGCCCCTGGCCCGATTCGCCCATGCGGCGCGCGGCCGCGGGATCGTCGGCGAGGCGGGTCATGCGATCGACCAGGGCCTCGAAGTCGCCCGGCGGCACGAGGAAGCCGGTGACGCCGTCCTCGATCGCATCGGGGACACCGCCCACGGCGGAGCTGACGATCGGCAGGCCGGCGGCGAGCGCCTGCGGCAGCACCATGGGCAGGCCCTCATAGCGGCTGACCAGCACGAACGCGTCGAACGCCGAGAGGACCGCTGGCACGTCGCGCCGCAAACCCGCGAGCCGGACGCGGTCACCCAACCCGCACTCTTCGATTGTGCGCTCGGTCACGGCGCGCAGCGCGCCCTCGCCCACGACCAGCAGGCGCGCTTCGGGATGCAAGACGGCGACCCTGGCGAGCGCGCGCACGATCGTGTGCGGCTCCTTGGGATGAGACAGCCGGCTCAGGAATCCGTAGACGAACTCGCCGGGTCCGTACCCGAACTCTTCACGCACACGCGCGCGTGCAGCGGCGTCGGGACGATACAGCTCGAGTTCGATCGGGTCCCTGATCAGGACGAACTTCGAGGGCGGGCCGACTCCCTGGTCGACCGCCGCATCGAAGGTCGGCTGGGAGACGACGGGAATCCGGTCGCTCAGCGCGGTGGCGAGGCGCTCGACCAGTTCACTCGCGACGCGCAGCGGCCACGGATGGTTGCGCTGGAATGCCCAGCCATGCGCGGTGTGCACCACCACCGGCACGCCGGCCAGGCGCGCCGCGATCCGGCCCAGGATCCCGGCCTTGCTCGAGTGCGTGTGCACGACATCCGGGCGATAGCGGCGAAAGAACGAGGTCAGGCGCGCAAGCGCGACCAGGTCGAGCCACGGATTGAGCTCGCGCACGAGCGCGGGCTCGAAGTGGAGGCCGACGCCGCGCGCGCGCGCCTCCCCGAGCAGGTCGCCCTCGGCGCTCACCTGCGTGCCGGTCAGGATTTCGCTCGGGAACCGCTCGCGATCGACCAGTGCCGCGCTCAGGAGCGTCGCCTCCTGGGCGCCGCCCAGGATGAAGCGCGTCACCACGTGAAGGACCTTGACCGGTCTCATGGCCGCCCCGCCGCGTAACGCAGCGCCTCGAACAGACGGGGCGCGACGGCGTCCACCGAATAGCGCTCGATCACGCGCACCCGCCCGCGCGCGCCCATGGAGCGGCGCAGCGCCTTATCCGCGATCAGCCGTTCGAGCGCGGGGATCCAGCCCCCGGGTCGATCGACCAGCAGTCCCTGCGCGCCGTGCTCGATCATCTCGGGATGGACGCCCACCGCCGAGGCGACAACCGGCTTCTCGAGCGCGAGGTACTGGATCAGCTTGAGGCCGCACTTGCCGCGCGCCCAGTCCGAGTCCGGCAGCGGGGCGAGCCCGATGTCGATCCGGTCGAGCGCCTCGACCTCGCCCTCGAGCGTCCAGGGAATCGTCTCCAGCATGCCCGCGAAGCGATCGGTCGTAGCGCCGATCACGGTCAGCCTGAGCTCGGGATGTCGCGCGCCCAGTGCCTCGATCACCGGCGCCAGCGACTCGAGGAACGGCATCGTGCTGTGGCTGCCGATCCAGCCCAGCCGCACCAGGCCGTCCCCCTTTTGCGGGGTGGCCTGCGGGCGCCAGCGGGCGGTGTCGACCGCCGTCGGAACCGCGAACACGCGCGCATCCGGGGCCGCGTGGCGATGCGCCCAATCCTCGAGAAACGCGTTCCCCGCCGTCAGCGCGCGCGCATGCCCTGCGAGCCATGCGCTTTTTTCGGGGGCCTTGAGGAATCCCAGAGCCCGGTTCGCGGCGCTGACGTTCGGCAGGAAGATCGCGTCGTCGAAGTCGAACACGATGCGCCGGTTGCGCGCCAGCAGGCGGCGCTCGAGGGCGGGCAGTCGGAGCGGCCAGACCTCGCGGTGCACGAACACCGCGTCGTACGCGCCGGCCCGGTCGATGGCGGCGCCGCGCCGCGCCGCCGCGCGCACGAAATCGAGCGCCTTGCCGGGAACGCCGCCCGGCCGGTACAGGCGCCCGAACGCTGCGGCGTCGAGCATGGGCGCGATCGTGACCTCGGCGCCCAGGGCCGAAAGGGCGGGCGCGAACTGGCCGATCCGGTAGCGCGTCCCCGCAGACTCCTCCGGGTAGGGCACGAGTGCGAGGACCTTCACGTTGAGGTCGCCGGGGGCGCGGCCGGAAGACGCAGGTCGATCGCTTCGAGACGCGCGGCCGCAACCATCAGGCCGCAGAACACCGCGAGTTGACTCACGGCCATGATGCCGAACAGGTTGTCGCCCGTCATGTTCGCCAGGAAGTTCGCCGCGAAGAAGGGCGTGCTGAGGCGGGCCAGCCGGTGGGCCTCGCTCCGGGGATCGGCA
>JBKJOC010000459.1:0-3606 GCA_046595725.1 Candidatus Eiseniibacteriota bacterium | reverse complement strand
TTGTCGGGTTGTAGTGGTTTTCCTCGACGAATTCGACGATCAAGCGGTGAATCTCGCGCGCCTTGTCGTTCAGCATGCGTGGACTCCGGGGTCGGAGACGATCGTGGACGCGGCCGGGGAATGCGCCGAGATGAGAACGGGCGCCAGCATCCTGCACGTCTGTGCAGTGGTCAAGAGAGAATTCATGACCGGGATGAAAGGCTTGACGCGAATTCCCGTCAACCCTATGGTGCCCTACGCTTTACAAAAGCTTCGCGAGCGCTGTTGGCGTGCGCCCGCCCCTCTCCCCCCGGAGGGCAACCCATGAAGTTCAAGGATTCGGCAGGTTGCGCCGTTTGCGGCGCCTCCGCTGCCGCAGCGCCCCGTCTCGTCGTGGAACAGTTGCGTCACATGGACTGTCCCCTGGAGCATCGGCTCGCCCTGTGCCCGGAGCACGGCGAAGCATTGCGCGCCGGAGGACTCACGCCACATTCCGTCATCTATGATTGGACCCGGCGCCAGCTCGCCGAGATCTACGACGGCACGCGCCTCGTGCTCGTTCCCGCGTTGACCTGCCTCGCGTGCAACGCAGCCCTCACGACACCGGCTGAAGGCGAATGCGTCCCCTGTCCCGAGTGCGGCGCGCGCAACCACGTCGGCAGCGCGCTCGGACATCCCACGGCGATCCGTCTCGAGACGACCTGAGCGACGCGCGCTCGACGACGCATGTCGGGCGGTCGACGATTTTCGTTGTCGATGACGCAGGCCACGAGCGTGTCGGGATTCGCGCGCCATGCGCGCACCTCGTTGCGGCACGCACGATTGAAGCAGAACGCCGCCCCGTGCCCGGACGACGTCCGGATTCGGCACGGCGATTGCGATAGGCAGGTCGTGTCGCTGGTTGCGGCTTCGGCCCGATCGGCGACACGGTGAGCGGTGCGGGGCTGGACCCTCCGGGGCCGGCTGCTATCGGGGGCCAGTGCGGCCAAGGGAGTCCACCCCCACCGCGACATCGTCAGGGCAGGAAGATCACCCGCACCGGCTCGCCGGTCGCGTGCCCGTCGACCGAGAGCGCGAGGAAGTACATGCCGGCGCGTGCCGGGCCTCCGCTCTCGTCCTTGCCGTCCCAGGTCGGCGCGCTCGAATTGCGATATGAACCCGCGATCCGTTCGCCCAGGTCGAAGCGCCGCACGGCGCGCCCCCTCAGGTCGCGGATCACCAGGATCACGCGTCCCCCTGCGGCCAGGTCGAACGGCAGGTTGACGCTTCCGACCGCGGGCTGGGGTCGCGGAACCAGCAGGCGGCTTACGGCGCCGCCACCTCCACCGCCGCCGCCATCCTCCGGCACGACTGCGGGGTTGAACGAACGTGCCGAACGCGCGGGAAACGTTCCTTCCGGTTCGAGTTCCAGGTAATAGAACCAGCGCCCCGGTCCCGGAAAGTCGTCGACCGAGAATGGGCACGGACCCGCGAACGGATTTCCGGCGAGCGCCACCGCGGCCGCCGGCACCGGTGGCGAGAACGGTGGGCTGCCCTGTCCGTCCGGCCAGTTCAGTCGATAGAGACGGAAATCCCGACCGGTCGCATCGCCTGAGCACACGACCGAAATCCGCACCGTGTCCGGGGCAACCAGCGTCGCGCCGAGACCGATGTCGCCGGCGAATTCCTGCGTGAAGGAGAACTTCGCCCGCTTCCGACTGGCAAAGGTCGGCGGCGCGGTCCACGTCGCATACCAGCGATCCAGCAGGATGTCGTGCACCGCGTTCGGGAAGGCAACCCGGGTCTCGAACGAGGTTCCGACCTGATCGAATGGCCGGAATCCCGCCGCGGTACGCAGGCTCGACAGCACCTTGGGCGCGCCGCTCTCAAAGAAGTCGACCCACAGGACGCGGAATACCAGGTCGTTGAGCGCACTGGCGCAGGGCGGGCAGTCGTGCCCGGACGAGATCGCCACATTGCTCCAGTCCGGAGGATCATTCTCCCCTCCCGCGACGACGGGCGCGGAGTGGATCAGGGCCTGGGCATGGAACCCCGTACCGTTCCAGGTGAACTCGCGGATGTGATATTCGGCCGGCGAGTCGCTCTCGCGCAGGATCACCGCCAGGCGCACCGCCCCGCTGGTGTCGGGCACCGCATCGAAGCCGTAGATCGCGGTCGCGGTGAGGTCGTCGGGCGTTTTGGACCATGCACTCCCGGTCCAGCGCACGGCGCGCATCAGGCTCGGCGCATTCGTGAAACCAAAAAACGCCACGGGCAGGCCACTGGTGGTCGGGACCAGAAGGGGCCGTGTCTCGGAGAGCCCGTTGTTCGACAGGAGCTGCGCACCCGACCAGCCCGCAGCCGAGCGCACGGAGTAGTAGAGGTCGTGGTCCGTGTTGAAGGGATCGCCGTCGGGCGCAGCCACCCAGGTCAGCCACGCCACGTCCTGGCTGACCGCAAGGATTGAGAAACCGATTTCAATCGCCTTCTCGTTGAATGCCGGCGTCTCCACGACGACGGTTTCCGGGAGTGACCAGAAGCCGCCGACCAGGCGCGCCACCAGCAAGGAGGGCGCGCGAAAGGATCCGGAGCCGATCGCATTGTTGTTGCGCAGCCAGGCCAACCACACGGTGCCGTCGGCCGCGCGCGAAAGCTGGGGCAGGCGCTCCGATGCCGTCGTCGGGGCGAACATCGGCACGGAAGGCGACCACGCGGTCCCCGTCAGCTTGCTCCACCTGATCTGGTAGGCGTCGGTCGAGCCCACGCGCCCGGCCCAGACGGAGATCAGCTGGCTGTTGCCGTCAAAAGCGATCTGCGCCCTTTCGGCCTCGTAGCCGGGATCCACGAATCCCTCGGCGGACCAACCGGACTCGAGGATGCGATCCGTGGGCGGCGCCGCCGCGGCAGCGGCGGATCGGGCGCCGAGTGCATGAAGGAACCAGAAAACCAGGGTCAGACGGGCGAGTCGATGTCGGATCATGAGCGAAGAACCTCTCGAAGACGAAAATGACCGGGGAACGCGGAGGGGGTCCGCGGGGGAAGTTTCCTTCCCCGTCCCGGTCGAGTGGCACTTCGAGTGTGCTTGAATCGTCCCGTGCGCGCCAACCTGAAAATCAGGCGGCGCGACGCAGGACGCGTTCGACCGCTTCGAGGATCTCCTCGATGGTGAAGGGCTTGGCGACCACGGCCGAGACGCCGCTCTCGATCAGCATCCGGTCGTCGAGCTGGATTCCCCAACCGGTGACGAGGATGACGGGCGGGGGGTCCACGCGGCTGGAGACTGCGCGCGCCACATCCCAGCCCGAGAGGTCCGGCATGCCGAGGTCGGTCATGACCAGGTCCCAACCCGGTTCGTTCTCCATCAAGAGGAGCGCGTCCCGACCGTTGGAAACGTCGACCACCTCGTGCCCCATCGCGCGCAGGAGATCGGCCAGCAGCATGCGCACACTCGGCTCGTCGTCAATCACGAGGATGCGCAGGAGCTCTGTTGCGGCGGCGCCGCGGCGGATCGTGAGCGGCGACGCGGGGACAGTTCGCAGCGGCGCCTCGCCCTGGGCCACCTGCGCCGGCAGGATCACGCACATGCGCGTGCCCGCGCCCACGATGCTTTCGACCTCGAGCCGGCCGCCGTGGCGCTGAACGATGCCG
>JBKJOC010000418.1:0-3074 GCA_046595725.1 Candidatus Eiseniibacteriota bacterium | reverse complement strand
TCGAAGAGCCTGCAGAACGATCGCCAGGTCGACTGGGAGAAGCAGCAGGCTGCGAAGGACGCGGCCGAGAAGCAGAAGCAGCTCGCCGACCAGGTGTCGAAGGCGGCGCAGGCGCTCGAGCAGCGCGCCGAGAGCGCCGAGGAGCACAAGGCCTACCAGGACCAGCTGCTGGCCAAGATGCAGGAGCTCTCGAAGCTGGTCGAAGGGCTCAAGAGCGAGGAGATGAAGCGCTCGCTCGACGAGCTCTCGAAGAAGGTCAACCAGGCGGACCCGCGCCAGCTCCAGCAGCAGCTCAAGGAGCTCGCGCAGCAGCAGAAGGAGACGCTGGCCGGCCTCGAGCGCTCGATCGAGCTGATGAAGAAGTTGCGCCAGGAGGAAAAGGCGCACGAGGCCGCCGAGCGCGCGAAGGAGCTGGCCGACCGGCAGGAGCGCCTGAACCGCCAGATGGAGAACAAGCCGCCGAAGAACCAGGGTGAGGCGCAGCAGATGGCCGAGCAGCAGCAGAAGCTCGAGGATGAGGCGCGGGACCTCGCCAAGGACCTGGACAAGCTGGCGAAGGACCTCGAGCAGCAGCAGCAGTCGGCGAAGAAGTCGGACCCCATGGAGCAGGGCGCGAAGGATCTCGAGCAGCAGATCGCGCCCAGGATGCAGGAGTCGCAGCAGGGCATGCAGCAGTCGGCCGAGAGCAAGAGCGCGCAGCAGAAGGCGCAGAAGTCCGGCAAGCAGGCGCAGCAGGGACTGGATCAGCTCGCCAGGGAATTGTCGAAGGCCGCGTCCTCGATGTCGGAAGACCAGAACCAGGCGGCGGCGCAGGCGATTCGGCGCTCGGCCCAGGACCTGGTCAACCTGTCGCAGGCGGGCGAGCAGGCGCTCGAACGCCCGGGCACCGACCACGACAAGGCGCAGGGCCAGGAAGACCTGCAGCAGGGCGCCTCGCAGGTGGTGGACGACCTCATCAATACCGGCAAGGACACGCCCTACCTCGACCCCGAGACGACGAAGCAGCTCGGACGCGCGATCAACGAGCTGCAGAACTCGAAGGATGCGTTCGCGCAGGGCAACAGCGCGCGCGGCCGGCAGGCGGGCGAGAAGGCCGGTGAGGCGATGGACCAGGCCGTGCTCTCGCTGCGCGCCGCCGAAGCCGCGTGCCAGAAGCCGGGCAACAGCAAGGGCGGCAAGCAGGGCGGCAGCTCGCGCGAGAAGATGCAGGGCCTGGCGAACGAGCAGGGCGAGCTCAACCAGGAGTCGCAGTCGCTGGCCGATCGCCTGACGCGCCAGCAGCGCCTGGCGGCGGGCGACCAGGCGTCGATCGAGCGCCTGGCCGCGCAGCAACAGATGATCCGCCAGGGGCTCGAGGAAGCGATGCAGAACGCCAAGCCGGGCGACCAGTTGCTCGGCCGCATGGACCAGGCGAAGGACGACATGAGCGCGGTCGAGCAGAACCTCAAGCAGGGCCGCCTCGATGAGGAGACCCTGGCCCGGCAGCAGAAGATCCTCTCGCGCATGCTCGACGCGCAAAGAAGCCTCAACAAGCGCGACTTCGACGACCAGCGCGAGTCCCATTCCGGCCAGGAGATGGCGCGCTCGACGCCGGCGGCGCTGCGCGCCGAGTTGCTCCGGCGCGAGGACCGCGTGCGCTCGGACCTGCTGCGCGCACAGGCGGAGAAATATCCCGGCGAGTACCGCTCGTTGGTCGAGGCCTACCTCCGCCGGCTGGGAGCGAACGAGTGACCGTTCGCCTCGCCCTCCTCCTCGTGCTGCTCCTCGGCCTCGCCCGGCCTGCGCTCGCGCAGCTCCCGACGACGATCGCCCCGCGCTCGCTCGCGGGCTCGGGCAGGTTCGGCGCCGAGGAGCCGAGCCTCCTGCCGATCTCAGACGAGCAGCTGGTCGAGCGCGCGAGGAACCTCGTGCGCTCGGGCTATGCCGACCAGGCGCGTCAGATCCTGGCCGACGTCGCGACCCGGCATCCGGACGACCTCGACGTCCTGCTCGCGCGCGCCGAACTCCTCGCGCGCACCGAGCCGGGCGCCCCGCTGGCGCGCTTCCTCGAGGAGCAGGGCCGCCGTCCCGCCATCCAGAAGGCGTTCTCGGAACGCCCGCGCCGCGCGGGCTTCTGGCTGCGCTACCAGGCCGAGACGCTGGCGAGCAACGGGAAGAATGCCGAGGCGGTTCAAAAGGCGCTGGCGGCGTGGGAGAAGAGCCCCGAGCAGGGCTCGTGGGCGCGTGTCAGGCTCGAGGCCTGGAGCGAGGGGCGGCCCGAGGCGGTGCTCAAGGAACTGGGACGCCTCGCCGACCGGCACCCGCGGCGCCAGGATTTCGCGGTCGAGGCCGCGCGCGCCGAGGCATCGGCCGGGCGCGTGCGGACGGCGATCCAGCGCCTGCGCAAGTTCGAGCTCACGCCCGACCAGCCTGCGCGCCAGGCGAAGGACGATTTCTCGGACGAGGGCGGTCCCGCGCCCGCGGGTTCGCGGCTGTGGGAACTCGCGCTCGCGCTCGCGGCCCGCGGGGAGGACGGCGTGGGCGCGGCGGACTCGGTGTTGGTCGAGCTGGCGCTCGGGGCGGGCTACGACGCGAACCTGCGCGAGCAGGCGGTCAACCGCCTGTTCGATGAAAGGGTTCTGGCCGGCGCGCCCGAGCCCGGCGGCAGCTGGGTCGAGGGCACGCCCTCGAGCGGCCTCGTGCGCCTGCGCATCGGCGAGGGCGGGCGCATCGAGACGCTTCCGCCCAGGCCCGTGCCCAAGAAATCCGCCACCCCCGCGCCCGACGAGGCGACGCGCGCGCGCGACCGGCTGGCCGCGCTCGAGCGCGTGTGGCAGAAGCTCCTGCCCTCGCCCGCCGTGGTGCGCACCGGGCTCGAGTTGTCGGATCGTTACAGGGCACAGGGCGACGAGGTCTCGGCGCGGCGCGTCTCCGACCTGGCCGCGCGGCTGGCGCCGAAGACGCCGGGCGCGTCCGACGATCCCGAACTGGGCGGCCGCCTCGCCGTGCGCAAGGGCGAGTCCGCGCTCGCTGCCGGCGACCTCGCGGCCGCGGGCGCGGCCTTCGACGAGGCGCGTTCGTCCGGCGCGTCGGAG